>WQXE01000026.1 GCA_009784995.1 Treponema sp.
ATAATCAGTGGCTCCGTGTTTTAACGCTTCTATTACGTTAAACTTGGCAGCCTCACTGGTTACCATAATAATGGGTAAATCTTTGTACTGATCCATTGCCCTAACCTGTTTGAGGAAATCAATCCCCGACAATCTTGGCATATTCCAGTCAAGCAGAATCAGATCTACACTTTGTGTTTCAAGTAGCGCTAATGCTTCTTCACCATCTTTCGCTTCAATGAAGTTACAAGCAGTGTCTACCCCCGAGAAGACACCTTTTACAGTGTTCCTCATAATTCTAGAGTCGTCAACAACCATAATTGTTACACCGGCAGGCATAGAACCTCCTTACATATACTATTATATATAATGATACTATACAATTACTTAAAAAGGAAGTAAAACATTCAAAAATTTAACAAATTTTTCACCTAATTTCATATCTCCACGAAATTCCGCAGTTCCACCTGTTGGGAAAATCATCAGAAGCGGCTTTTATACTTAATCTGCCCTGTTTTATACGAGCTGAAGCATTGATGGAAAAGTCCCATTTGTCATCCTTTTCCGGGAATGATGTATAACCAATCTTTGATCTGAATTGATAAATCCCTGGCGACCAGGTAAATTCGCATCCAACTGAGCCTGATTCAAGCGTCCAGGGAGAATCAAAAATAGGATAAAACGAAGCGTTTTCTGACGCGGACATCAATTTTATCGAACCGGAAAGATTTACTCCAAGTAAGTTGTTTGTAAGAAAATAATTGTTTAAAAAACTGCCCGGATTTAAGCTTTTTTTGCCGGTTTGCCCCATATTTAGTCTAAACCCAAAATTTCCCGAAAAGACATCTGTTATTTTTTGAGGATTCACAGCGTTTCGTTCAGCCGATAAAGAAATTCTTGTAAAACGGAAAAAATCGTTTCGGCTTCGCGCCGGAGAAGGAAAACGGTAGTAAAAACCGGTTGAGCTGCGGTTAAAATCCTCGTTTAAACCCGATCCTCTTAATACGGTATTTATCCTAAATAGCTCATTATATCTGCCTTTCCATTCTATTTTATAAGCGTTTCTAAAACCTTCGCTTAAGATTGAGCCGTCCCTGTTAACAAAACGTTCTCCCGAACCGTCTATCGCGAAGGAAATTAATAAAGGACGATCTCTTTCCCCTATAGGCAAAGACGGCGAAAATGAAACCCCTAAATTGGCGTATATATCCATACCCCAGGCGAAAATATCCGATACGGCGAAATCTGAACTAATTGAAAAATCGGGATTTGTAAAAAGTAAACCCGCCGAGTATAAATTAAAATCACGCTGAGGTAGTGGGGGAGGGTCTGTAAACCAGGTATTGTTTTTTGTGGGAGGCAGCGTTTTTCCTGTATAAAATACTTCCAAAAGCAGGTTTGTTTTATCAGCTAAGGTAAAATCCAATCCACCCGACAAAGCCGGGGCAAATGAATCTATATACGTTTGAAAAGATAAAAACCCCTTAAATTTTACATCTTGAAATATATCGATATAAGGACTGTTTAAATAAAGGTAAATTTCATCTTCTTTTGTACTGGAAGCCGCTGTTTTTATATCAGACAAAACAGGATTGTGGTTTTCCGCGTATGGCGGCGATCTTATCCAGGGATTGCGGATCCTGGCTGGCAACCCCCATTCATCAAGAACGCCGTATAAAAGCCTTGAACCTGTGTCCTTGTGATATAAACCCATTGTTAAATTTGTTATCCATTTTTCCGGATCGCCCCAAATTTCTTTCCACGAGAGCGTGTCATGTTCAAAGGTTAATGGACGTCTGTCAAGAATTTGAGTTCGTAAAGTAATGTCTAATGGAAGGAAATCTATTTTGAAATCCGCGCGATTATTAAGAGTTCCTCTTAGGGGAGTTGAGACAGATTCCTCCCATGAGCCGAGCCATAAAAAGTTCCAATTAAATAAATCTTCTGCCGTCTTATTGGAACCGTCAGACGCGAAGATTGCCCAAGCGTTTAATAGCGCGGCGGCAAAAATTATTAAGTTTTTCATGCTCTTATATGGCGCAGACATGCTGTTTTGCATGACCGAAAATGGAAAAAATTGAAAAATATTTGTAATTATGATAATCTTTTATGTTTGGAGGGCTTATGTGGTGGAAAGATTGTATTGTTTATCAAATTTATCCGCGTAGTTTCCAGGATTCCGCGGAAACACAATTTCCAAACGATGGTATTGGCGATATTCCCGGCATTATTTCGCGTCTTGATGAAATCAAGGAGCTTGGCGTTGGAATTATTTGGCTTTCGCCCGTTTATAAATCTCCCGATGCCGATAACGGCTACGACATAAGCGACTATTATTCGATTGATCCAAAATTTGGAACAATGGCAGATATGGACAGGCTTTTCGCCGAAGCGAAAAAACGCGGGCTGCGGATAATTATGGATCTTGTAATAAACCACACCTCCGACGAACATGAATGGTTTCAGGAAAGTTTAAAACCGGGAAGTCCTTACAGGGATTATTATTTTTGGTATCCCGGTAAGTTAAATATTTTCCGACGATTAAGACCGCCTAATAACTGGACCGGTTTTTTTGGAGGTGAAACCTGGGAGTTTAATGATGATACAAGAGAATATTACCTTCATTTGTTTGATAAAAAACAACCTGATTTAAATTATAAAAATCCAAAGGTGATAGAAGAAGTTAAAAACATTATGCGCTTCTGGCTTGATAAGGGAGCGTCGGGTTTTCGCTGCGATGTTATTAACATCATTTATAAAACAAGCCTTGATGACGGTAAAAAAAGCCTGGTTGTGCAGGGTCTTGAACATTACAAATCTCAGGAAGGAAACCATGAGATTTTGCGCGTATTACGCCGTGATGTTTTGTCTCATTATGATTGTTTTACAGTGGGAGAAACTGTATTTGTCGATTTAAAAGACGCGAAACTTTTATGTGACGAAAACCGAAAAGAACTTGATATGCTTTTCTTTTTTGATCATTTGGAAGTTGACAGGCGGATCGCTCGATTCATTCCAAAGAAGTTCCGCGCCAAAAAATTGTTTAAAGTAATTACAAAATGGCAGCAGGGTCTTGAATGGAATGCCGTGTATTTGGAAAACCACGATCAAACAAGAATTGTTTCGCACTTTGGCGCCGCTTTAAAAGATATATCCTTTGAAGGTAAACCGGGAAATTTATGGCTTTGTAGCGCGAAAATGCTCGCGTTATTCCAGTTAACGCTTCGTGGCACTCCTTTTATTTTTCAGGGACAGGAAATCGGAATGACAAATTTTGATTATCAAAGTATGGACGAAGTAAATGATGTGGAAAGCCACGGTTTAAATAAACTTATGAAAAAGTTTTGTATCCCAGCGTCTTTGCGCTGGAAAATAATAAAAGTTAGTTCGCGGGATAACTGCCGCACTCCAATGCAATGGGATAACAGCGAAAACGCTGGCTTCAGTAAAGGAAAACCCTGGCTTGGTATAAACAAAAATTATAAATATATTAATTATTGTTCCCAAAAAAACGATCCCGATTCGGTTTTAAACTTTTACAAAAATCTTATAAACACGCGCAAAAACGACAAGTGCCTTGTTTACGGAGAATTTATTCCTGTTTACGCTGACAACCGCCTCATGATTTATCAACGCGAATTAATTTTAGAAACCCAAAAAAAAGAAGTTTACACAATCGCGCTTAATTTTTCTTTTGATACAGTAAAAGTTCCCGCGAAATTTGTAAATCTTTTGTCAGGTACTATTGTTGTATCCGCGTCAGGAACAAAAAACTTTAACGGAGAATTATCCGCCTGGGACGGAATTTTAGTGAAAGTTTAAAGGTTTTAAAAATCAAACTTTCGAAATAACGCCTTTTAATAATGTCGTTACTTTTTCTGCGTTTTCGGCGAAGATTTTGATTATCGCTTCCCAGCTTACAGGTTCTTCGTCGGTTTTCCAGCAGTCGTAATCTGTGCTCATGGCAACCGCGGCGTATGGAATGCCGGCTTCGTTAGCGAGAGCGGCTTCTGTCGCGACAGACATGTTGATAATATCCGCGCCAAAGCCTCGGAACATATTTGATTCGGCTCTGGTAGAAAAACGCGGACCTTCTATCGTTATAACAGTTCCTCGCGAATGAAAAGGAAAATTTTTTAAACGGCATTCATCAATTAAAATATCGCGCAAACGTTGATCGAAAGGATCCGCCATCGGACAATGGACAGGTTTGTTTGGTTCAAACGATTCGTGAAATGTCATTTTCCGCTGTTTTGTAAAATCAATAAATTGATCGATTATAATAAGGTCGCCTCTTTTAATTTCTTCTTTGAGAGAGCCGACCGCCGTAGTAGCGATAATATGAGTGCATCCCGCAGATTTAAGCGCGTGTATATTCGCGCGGAAATTTACCTGTGTTGGCGGTATTGTATGCTCCCTGCCGTGACGCGCTAATAGGACAACGTTTACACCATCTATGGTTCCGTGTTTTAAAGGAGACGAAGGATCTCCGTAGGGTGTTTTTACAACTTCATCTTTTGGATTGGAAAGAATTTGCGGGTTATCCAGTCCGCTTCCGCCGATAATACCGATAAATGCCATATCATCCTCCGTTATTTGTTTGTTCCGAATAAAGGGAAAGAATTCCTTTTTCGTTTGCTTCGCAAATACCCCTTTCGGTTATAAGACCTGTAATAAATTTCGCGGGTGTAACATCAAAACCCCAGTTTCTCGCGGGTGTAGAGTCGGGGCAAATTTGCACTGTTTCGATTTTTCCCTCTTTTGTTTTTCCCGTGATAAATCTTACTTCTGAAGAATCACGTTCTTCTATCGGGATTTCTTTAACGCCGCTTTTCATTTTAAAATCGAAAGTTGATGACGGGAAGGCGACATAAAAAGGCACGTTATTTTCTTTCGCGGCAATAGCTTTAAGGTATGTGCCGATTTTATTAGCGGCGTCTCCTTCGCGCGTTACTCGATCCGCGCCTGTAACTACCATATCGACCAAACCGTTTAACATCATGTGTCCGCCCGCGTTGTCGGGAATTAAATCGTGGCTTACGCCGTGTTCGCAGAGCTCCCACGCCGTAAGGCTCGCTCCCTGGTTACGGGGCCTAGTTTCATCAACCCATACATGAACTTTTATACCTTGATCAAAAGCGGCGTAAACAGGAGAAAGCGCCGAACCGTAATCAACAAAGGCAAGCCAGCCCGCGTTACAATGCGTCAGGATATTTACATTTTCTCCATTTTTTTGTTCGGAGATTTTTTTTATAATTTCCAGTCCATGTAAACCTATCCGCTTGCAAAAAGCGGCGTCTTCGTTGGCGATTGTCATTGCTTCAAGGCGCGCGGCTTCCCTTTTTCGCTCCAAAGACCCGTTAAAGGCGGAAAGTGTTTTTAACATTCTATCCGCAGCCCACGTTAAATTACTTGCCGTAGGACGAGTGTTTTTTAAAAGGTTCGCCGCCAAAGCCAAATCCTTGTTAAAGGATTTTTCCCCAGCTTCAAGCGAGGCTAGATACATACCAAAAGCCGCAGTGGCTCCAATTAACCCTGCGCCTCGTACATACATATCTTTAATAGCGGTTACAACATCGTTAAAAGTAGATAAATCGAGAATTTCAAATTTAAAAGGAAGAGCCTGCTGATTTATAATTTGAACGATTTTTGGATCTGATTCCTTGAGCCAGATAGTTCTGTAATGACAGCCGTTAACATTCATGTTTATTGATTATATCATTAATTAACTTTTTATGATATTAACTGCCACATTTATAGACAGACATTAAAGAGCTTTTTTTTGTTTGGCATTTTTGTTATTATTAACCGGGGAGATTATTATGCGGATTGACAATCAACTAATTTCATATTTGGAAGAACTTTCCTGCTTTTCGCTTTCTGATAATGAAAAAAACATTCTAACGGCAGACTTACAAAACATCCTTAACGGTATCTCAAAAATAAAAGAATTAAATACAGACGGAGTAAATGAACGGATACATCCTTTTGATAATGTGAATGTGTTTAGAGATGATTTGGTTTTCCCGTCTTTTGATCGCGAGTTAATTTTAAAAAACGCGCAAGTAAAAAACGATGAATTTTTTATCGCGCCAAAAACGGTAGAGTAGGTCTATTATGGATAAAGATATAAAGGTTGCTTTAAAAGATAATATTTCTACCGCGGGGATTAAAACCACAAACGCTTCCAAAATGCTGGAAAACTATATACCTGTGTTTAACGCCGCTATTGTTGAAAAACTGGAAAGCGCTGGTTTTGTGATAGCGGGAAAATTTAACATTGATGAACTTGCTTTGGAACAAGTATCTTTAGCGGTTGGCACCGATAGCGGCGGCAGTCTTCGCAAGGCTTGTTCTTTTTGCGGCGTTACAGGATTCATTCCAACTTATGGCAGTATTTCAAGATATGGGATTATCGCCGGAGCTTCTTCGATGGATCAAATCGGCGTAATGGGACAAAACATCGAAGATTGCGCGACTTTGTTGTCGGTAATTTCAGGACCCGATAAAAGAGACAGTATGTGTACGCTAGAAAAGCCGCTTGAGTTTGATTTAAATAAACCTAATTCGGCTGCCGGTTTAAAAATTGGACTGCCTGGCAATTATCTTTCCTATAATATAGAAGAAAATGTAAAAACGTCGGTTCTTGATGCGGCAAAAGAGTTTGAAAACGCAGGAGCGAGTATCGAAGAATTTGAAATACCGTATATGGAATATACGATACCGACCTATTGTATTATCAGCTGTGCCGAAATTTCTTCCAATTTCGCGAAGTATGATGGTTTAAAATACGGCTACCGCAGTCCTAACGCGAAAACATTATCCGACATTTATAAATTATCCAGAAGCGAAAGTTTTGATTTGGAAGTAAAAAGAAATATAATGCTTGGGTCGTTTGTGCTTTCGTCAGGGCAATATGAAACATATTTTAAAAAAGCCTTGCAAGCGCGCTCTTTAATAAAAGAGACTTACAATAAATTGTTTGAGCGTTTTGATTTAATTCTTTCACCTGTTTCGCCGTCTGCCGCGCGCGAATCTAACGCGGACACTGATGTATGGAAAACATACGAAAGTAATATTTTTACAGCCGCTGTGAATCTAATGGGACTTCCTTCGGTAACGCTTCCCTGTGGTTTTGACAAACAAGGTTTGCCTGTTGGATTTCAATTAATCGGCGGCGCCTTTTGCGAAAACAAATTATTTAACGCGGCGTCTTTTTATCAAAGCCGCACCGATCATCATAAAAGGAAATCTTCATGAAAATAAAAAAAAATAAAATATCCTTTGCGTTCTTCGCGTCTTTGCGTCTTTGCGTGATAAAAAAAGGGGATAATTTATGAAATGGGAAACTGTAATTGGTCTTGAAGTTCACGCCGAGCTTTCAACAAAATCAAAAATCTTTTGCGGCTGCTCCACTTCTTACGGAAGCGGTCCCAACACGCGTGTATGCCCTGTATGTTCGGGGATGCCCGGAGCTTTACCTGTTTTAAACCGATCAGTTTTGGAATACGCGATGAAGCTCGGTATCGCGCTTAATTGCGCCATCACCAAAAACAGCAAGTTTGACAGAAAAAATTATTTTTATCCCGACATTCCAAACGCCTATCAAATATCCCAGTTGTACGATCCAATTTGCCGTGACGGTTATCTTGAAATTGAAGTTGATGGAAGTAAAAAGAAAATTGGCATCCGCCAAATCCACATGGAAGAAGACGCGGGTAAACTTGTGCACATGGCAAACGGAACACATATGGATTTTAACCGCTGCGGTATTCCGCTTTTGGAAATTGTTTCCAACCCGGATTTTTCTAACGCGGCGGAAGTAATCGCCTACCTTGAAAAATTGCGGGAGACGCTTTTATATCTTGATATCTGCGATTGCAAAATGCAGGAAGGTTCGATCCGCGCGGACATCAATCTTTCTGTGCGAAAACCCGGAAGCGAACTTGGTGTGCGTACCGAAACAAAAAACATGAACTCGTTTAAAGCGATCGCGCGGGCAATCGAATATGAAAGAGAACGCCAGATTGAAACACTGGAAGACGGCGGTCAGATTTTCCAGGAGACACGCCGCTGGGACGATGAAGAAGGTACATCTTACGGAATGCGCTCAAAAGAAAACGCGCAGGATTACAGGTACTTTCCAGATCCCGATTTACCTCCAATTCAAATAGATGACACATGGCTTTCAAAAATTAAAGAAACCATGCCCGAACTCGCGTATCAGAAACGAGAGCGTTATATAAAAGATTTTGGAATCGCGCAAGCTTCTACAGTTGTACTTACTGTACATAAAAATATTTCCGATTTATTTGAAGCTGTCGCTTTGAAAAGCGGTCAGCCAATCGAAGCCGCGAATCTTATCACAGGCGAAATCATGCGGCTAATGAATAACGCGAATATTCTGCCGGAAGATCTTTCGATAGACACCGAGAAACTTTCTACCCTTATCAATCTCGTAACAAACGGAAAAATAAATCGCGGCGCGTACAAGGAAACTGTCGAAGAAGTTTTTACAAATAATACCGAACCAGAAAAATACATCAGCGAAAAAGGTCTTATGATGGTAAGTGACGACAATGCCATAATCGAAGCGATAAAAACAGTTTTGGCGGAAAACCAGGATTCTGTTACAGATTACAAAAGCGGCAAAGAAAAAGTTTTTGGTTTTTTAATGGGGCAAGTTATGAAAAAACTTGGCAAGGGAGGTAACCCTGAACTTGTAAAAACAAAAATGGAAGAGATGTTAAAAGCATAAAAGAGTGTTACAATAACAAGTACTTAATTGTTCATATTAAAAGGGGATTTAAATGAATAAAAAAATTATAGTTTTATTAATATTTACAGCGCTTGTAATTTTTGGATGCACCCGTATGGAATATGGTTTAACTCAATCTGAAAGCGGCCGCTTGTTTTCCGCTCGATCCGGTTTACTTTATGATGATTCGGTATTAATTAGTAGAAATACAAGCGCGGATACTCTCTGGGAAGGTTCTGCCGGAATAGAAGGACACGAGCCTCCTCGTTTCAGAGATATGTCTAATGATGGATCGGACATAACCGCCGCGAATCCAAATGCAGATGAACGCAAACTTGTAAAAATGGCGAATGTCCAAATTAAACTTGAAAATTTTGATACTACAGATGAATTTATTTCCAATTTATTGGAAAGGCATAACGCTTATTCGGCTTTAACCCAAATCAATGAACATTCCCGTTTTTATTCGCTTCGTGTTCCTTCAAAGTTATTCGATGTTTTTTTAACCGAAGTAAATAATATGGGTAATTTGATCAGCCGTCACGAAAGTACAGAAGATGTAACGGTTCGTTATTACGATCTTGAAGGACGATTGGAAACGCAAAAAGAATTACTGCGGACTTTTCAATCTTATTTGGGAAGAACAAATACCATGCAGGACATACTTACCGTAGAAACAAGAATCGCGGATTTGCAGCGGGATATTGACAGAACGGGATCGCAGCTGCGCAGTCTCGCGAACCTGGTAGATTACGCGACAATCAACTTAAATCTGCATATGTCTGTTCCTGTTGTTTCTTACAAAGGTGAAACCTTAAGCGATCGAATCAGGGATTTATTCAGCGGTTTTGGTAATTTTCTTTCATCAATATTGGTGGCGATTATTGGTTTTGTAATTTATGGCATTCCACTTTTGGCAATTATAGTTCTTTTGATATGGGTGCTTTTTGGAAGAATTGGATTGATGAAAAAATTGTGGAATTTATTAATGTCGAAAAAACAGAGCTAACTGATTAACGCTCTAATCGCGAAAAACAACATTAATGAAGCTGTGATCAGTTTCGCTCCCGACCCTACAATAAAAGCGAAAAACGCGCCTAAAGCTACTTTAAACGCTTTAGCGCCGTCTTTTTTATTGTGAATTAACTCTCCAAATAAAGCGCCTAAAAAAGGTCCCGCGAGCATTCCCCAGGGCGGGAAAATAAAAATACCGATTATTAATCCAATTATCGATCCTATGGAAGCCGCTCGTGAACCGCCGAATTTTCTCGCCATAATCGCCGGCAGGACATAATCCATTACTGTCACGGCGATAACTATACCTGCCGCCACCCATAAAAAAACATGAGAAAAGCTGCCGTATCCACTCCAGTTAATTAAAAGTAAACCTATAAAACTTAAAGGTGGTCCCGGCAGAATTGGAAGAACCGAACCCAGTATCCCAACTATTAATAAAAGAAAAGCAAGTATTACAAGAATTATTTCCATAAAATATTATTGACGACAGTGAAGTTTTTGTAAAGTCGTGGAATTTCCGGTAACTTTATATGTTTTATTTTTCTTTATTATATTGTAGGATAATATTTAAACAGGAGTTATATCTTGAGTTTATTAAATAAGCTTGCGGGTTTTGGTTTATTTGTAATTTTTTTGATTTTCATATTTCCTTTAAATGCCGAATCTTTCGATCTTGATGAGGATGAATATATTCCCGACGAATCGATTTTTTCCGAACTTGTTTTTATGGAAGACGATATCGATTTATATGAAGATTCTGATGATTTTTACATTTTTGAAGCTGCCGATCTTGTTATCGAGGCTTCTCCATTTACTGAACTGCGTTCTGTCGATGATATTTTTCCAAATCTTACACAACTTCAAAAAGTAACCGCTATGTTAAGATCGGGATTAAGAAATTCCTTCGATAATAAAGGCTCTCCTGTAATAATTCCCTGTCCCGATTCAGGGCTTAACCTTTACAACAGCGTAATTCAAAAAGATCCTTCTATTATTTCTGAAACTCTTATTATCATCCCTTATAATTACAATAGGGAACTTGATCTACTGGAGATTTATAACGCGCTAGGAAGGATCGAAAAAATTAAAGACCAGGCGCTTCAATTAAGGAACGGCAATACTTTTAATGTTTTTACAAATACCACACGGCTTGAAAGCGCTTCAAATAGAAGAGCTATTCCAGACCCTTCACCCGCGGGCGATCTTCCATATTCGGAAACAATGTATCTTCGTTTTACCGATACAAGTATAGGAGATCTGTATCTTAGGGGTGATATCATTTTTAGTTTGTATGGTATTACCTATGATTTAACAAATTTCAGAGATGTTTACTATACTATTTTTAGGGTTATGGGAACAGAAAGTGTTTCTATTATTACTTACCTTGAACCTGTTAAAGAAGGGATATTGATTTATAATGTATCCGGTTTGTCTTTGCCAAGTTTTTTAGTTAATAGAATGAATCTTGCCGGTAATATAAACAACCGTGTAACAACATTAATTGGCTGGATGACAGAAGGTATAAGATGGCAGGAAACGCTGGCTTTTGAACGGGGAATGTCTATCAGGAATATACATCAAAACAATAATTAATGATATAATAAATTATGAACAAGATAATCAAATTTACTTTTCTTTTTACCTTTCTTTTATTTACGGGATTAGTCGTACTAATCACAGGCTGCGCTAACAGGTCATCTGCCGCCGCGCAAACAGTACCAGACACTTTAGTGTCTGATGATACAAATTTATCAGACGCGCAAATTACAGCGGTAGCTCCGCTTCAGAATATTTCCGCAATCTTTGTCGAAGATACAGACGGCACAGACGACGGCGTAAAAAGACTTGTTCGTTCAATGCGGGAATTAGGAATCGATTTTTACAAACTTATCGCGTCCGACGATGTGATCATTCTAAAAATAAATTGCCAGTGGGCAGAGCGCGGCGGCACCAATACAGACCTTATCCGTTCCGTGATTCAAGTCATTGTCGAACATCCTGACGGTTTTACAGGCGAAGTTATCGTCGCGGATAACGGACAGGGGCAGTTTGGCAGCGAACGGCGCGGAGGAAGTCTTAGCTGGGCAAACGCGAATTCCGCCGACCGCAGACAGTCTGTAATGGATGTTGTGCGTATCTTTCAAAATAGGGGACATCGCGTGACAGGTGTTTTATGGGATGAGTTTACAGCCGTTCGCGTGCAGGAATTCAGAGCGGGAGACACCGGAAACGGATTTGTTGTAGAAGATACAATTCACAGTACGGGGCTTGAAGTATCATACCCAAAATTTGTTACAGAGTTTGGAACTCATGTAAGTTTTAAAGAAGGTATATGGAATATAAATACGCGAAATTACGCAAGCGAAAAATTAAAAGTTATAAACATGCCTGTATTAAAATCGCACGGAGGATTTCAGGTAACCGGCGCTGTTAAGAATTATATGGGTACACCTTCGGATAGACTTACAAACAGAAGAGCTCATACAAGTGTTGGAACAGGCGGCATGGGAACACAGATGGTTCATACACGGCTTCCTGTTTTAAATATTATGGACATGATTTGGATCGGCGTTGAAAGGGGACCCAGTTCCAGTTACGCGGGCGCGAAACAAATAAATAAAATCGCGGCTTCGCTAGACGCTTTCGCGTTGGATTATTGGGCGAGTAAAAATATTCTCATACCCGAAGTAGAAAAACTTCCAGGCACGCGTGCGGCGGCAATGAACCCCGACGGCACGGAGCCCGGCACATTTGGTTACTGGATGCGGCTTTCAATGAACGAACTTGAAAAAGCGGGGATTTGGGCGACAATGGAAGAAGGAAATATATTCGTGGTTGGGATGAATTAACTACTTGAAAGCATACATCCAGACAGGCTAAGCTTGTATTTGGAGTTATAAAATGAACATTTATCGAACACACACATGCGCCGCTTTGCGAGAAGATCATGTGGGGCAAATAGTAAAACTGTCAGGTTGGGTTGATACAATCCGCGATCATGGCGGCGTTACTTTTTTAGACCTGCGGGATCAATATGGAATTACTCAAATCGTTCTGCACGAGGAATATACTTCCGGAAAGGAAAGTGTTATTACCGTAACCGGTAATGTAAAAAAGCGTGACAACGAAACTGTAAATAAAAAAATTGATACAGGAACTGTAGAAGTTCATGCCGATTCAGTTGTAATACAAAGTAAAGCCATGCGTAACTTGCCGTTTGAAATCAGCGAATCAAAAAATACCCGTGAAGAAGTCCGTTTAAAAAACCGTTTTCTTGACCTTCGCAATCCTTCTGTAAGGGATAACATTTTACTGCGAGCTAAAGTTGTAAGTTTTCTGCGCACAAAAATGCAGGAACTCGGCTTTACGGAATTTCAGACCCCCATTTTAACTTCGTCTTCACCCGAGGGAGCGCGGGATTACCTCGTTCCAAGCCGAAAGCACCACGGAAAGTTTTACGCGCTGCCACAGGCTCCGCAGATTTTTAAACAGCTTTTAATGGTTTCCGGTTTTGACCGCTACTTCCAAATCGCGCCTTGTTTCCGTGACGAAGATTCCCGCGCCGACCGCTCCCCCGGCGAGTTTTATCAGCTTGATTTTGAAATGTCATTCGCGGGGCAGGAAGATGTTTTTGATACAGCGGAAAAAGTTTTGTACGATACCTTTAAAACCTTTTCAAAAAAAGATGTAAGTTCTGCTCCATTCATCAGAATTCCATTTGCTGAAGCAATGTTAAAATACGGAACGGACAAACCCGACCTGCGCAACCCCCTTATAATAGAAGATTTAACTCCATTTTTCGCGGATGTAGATTTCGCTCCGTTTAAAAATGTTCTGGTACGGGGCATTGTAGCGCCGGGAGCCGCGAAGCAGCCAAAATCTTTCTTTGAAAAAATGCTCGCCTTTGCCACCGAGATTGGAATGAAAGGTCTTGGTTACATTTCCGTTTTGGAAGACGGCTCTTTAAAAGGTCCAATAGTAAAATTCCTGAGCGAAGATAAACAAGCTTCCCTTAGAAAGGAAATGTCTCTCAATAATAACGACACAATATTTTTTATCGCGGATTCTCCCAAAGCTGTAAACGGTCTCGCGGCGCAAATACGCGCGGCGCTTGGAACACAATTAAATCTTATCAATACGCAAAAGTTTGAGTTTTGTTTTATCGTAGACTTTCCAATGTATGGTGCCAACGAAGAAACAGGAGCTATCGAGTTTACGCACAATCCATTTTCGATGCCGCAGGGTGGGCTCGAAGCTTTACAAACAAAAAATCCTTTGGACATTTTAGCGTGGCAGTATGACATTGTATGTAACGGCGTGGAACTTTCGTCGGGCGCGGTTCGTAATCACTTACCCGAAGTAATGATTAAGGCGTTTGAAATTGCCGGTTACACACAAGCCGATATCGAAAGTAAATTTTCAGCGTTATTTAACGCTTTCCATTACGGCGCTCCTCCTCATGCCGGCATGGCGCCCGGCGTTGATCGCATGTTGATGCTGCTCGCTGACGAAGAAAATATTCGCGAAGTTACAGCGTTCCCGATGAACTCAAACGCGCAAGACCTTTTAATGGAAGCTCCGTGCGAAGTTACGGAACAGCAGCTGCGCGAAGTTCACATCAGACTGCGCCAAAAAAATTAATCTGGAAGTTTAAAACCGGAGGTTTTTATGAATAAAGTTAAAGCGCAAATTACAGAAGGCATTTTATCCGTTGTAATTAACGCCATATTATTCGGTATAAAGTTTTGGGCGGGATTGGTAACTGGATCAATCGCGTTGATAGCGGACGCGTGGCATACACTTTCTGATTCGCTGACTTCAATATTTGTTATCGGCTCCGCTAAACTTTCAACAAGAAAACCCGACAAAAAACATCCGTTCGGACACGGAAGATGGGAACAGATATCATCAATATTTATCGCTTTTATTTTGGGAATAATCGCTTATGATTTTTTTATCAACTCGATAGACAGGCTTCAAAACAGGGATAATTACGATGATGTAATATTTGGAACTCTCGCGATTGCGGTAACTGTTATATCGATAGTTATAAAAGAATTGCTAGCTCAATACGCGTTTTACATCGGACGAAAAACAGATAACGCGATTGTAAAAGCGGACGGCTGGCATCACCGTTCTGATTCACTTTCGTCGGTTGTTGTTTTAATCGGTATAATTATTACAAAGTTTACAGACAAGTTTTGGTGGATGGACGGCGTACTTGGGCTCTTCTGCGCGCTCGCGATCTTCTATGCGGCTTATCAAATTATGAGAGAGTCGATCAGTAAATTATTGGGAGAAGAACCCGAGCAAGACCTGATCGAAAAAATTAATATTGAGATAAAAAATATTTACGACAGGGATCTAAAAACACATCATTTCCATCTGCATAATTATATTACGCAAAAAGAAATTACATTGCACATTATGCTGGAAAAAAATATGTCAATCGAAGAAGGTCATAAAATAGCCACCGTGATCGAAACTATGATCAAAACTCAATTTAATATGTCAGCGACAATACATATTGAACCTCTGGAATGAGTTATAATTAAAACAGGAAAAAACATGAAAGATATTACAAGCCTTTTTGGCAGTATGGTTTTTAATGACAATGTCATGAAAGAACGGCTGCCAAAAAAAATTTATGAAGCGTTAAAAAAATCAATGGTACAGGGAACTCATCTTGAGCTGGATGTCGCGAATGTAGTCGCCGCCGCGATGAAAGACTGGGCTGTTGAAAACGGAGCGACCCACTTTACGCACTGGTTCCATCCAATGACAGGCACCACCGCGGAAAAACACGACAGTTTTATTTCCCGCGCGGGAGACGGTTCTGAACTTGGTTCCGGAATTATAATGGAATTTTCCGGCAAAGAACTTGTTCGCGGCGAATCTGACGCGTCAAGTTTTCCTTCGGGCGGTCTTCGCGCTACATTCGAAGCCAGAGGTTATACTGTCTGGGATATAACATCGTATGCGTTTATAAAAGACGGATCGTTATACATACCAACAGCATTTTGTTCGTACTCAGGCGAAGCTCTCGATAAAAAAACTCCATTGCTTAGATCGATGGAAGCGATAAACAAACAAGCGATACGTATACTGCGCCTCTTTGGAGATACTGTAACACAACATGTAATTACAACGGCAGGTCCCGAACAGGAATATTTTTTAATTGACAAAGAAATGTTTTACAAGCGCCCTGATCTCGTTTACACAGGCAGAACTTTATTCGGCGCGCGTCCACCCAAAGGACAGGAACTTGATGACCATTATTTTGGCGCGATAAAACCGCGCGTGTCGGCTTTCATGAAAGAACTTGATGAAGAGTTATGGAAGTTAGGCGTACTTGCTAAAACAAAACACAACGAAACAGCACCGGCACAGCATGAACTTGCTCCTATTTTTACAACAGCCAACATTGCGGCTGATCACAATCAATTGACAATGGAATTAATGAAAAGCATCGCGAACAAACACGGTCTCGCGTGCCTCTTGCATGAAAAACCGTTTGCCGGCGTTAACGGAAGCGGCAAACACAACAACTGGTCAATTTCTACAGACACCGGTATAAATCTTTTTGAACCCGGCGAAACACCGCACGATAACGCGCAGTTCCTTATATTTTTACTTGCTGTTATTAAAGCTGTTGATGAGTATCAGGACTTGTTAAGACTTTCTGTCGCGAGCGCGGGTAACGATCACAGGCTTGGAGCTAACGAGGCTCCACCTGCGATTGTTTCAATGTTTTTGGGCGATGAACTAACAGAAATATTTGAAGCGATAGAGTCGGGCAGCAGTTATCAGAATAAAGAAAAACAGCCGATGCAGATTGGCGTGTCTGTATTGCCGCATTTCCCGAAAGACACAACCGACCGCAACCGTACTTCTCCATTCGCTTTTACAGGCAACAAGTTTGAATTTCGTATGGTTGGTTCCGCATTTTCAATCGCGGGACCTAACATTGTAATAAACACAATTGTCGCCGAAGTCTTACGTCAATTCGCTGATACTCTTGCCAATTCCAAAGATTTTACAAATGATTTAGCAGTTTTAATAAAAAAAACATTCAACGAACATAAACGTATTATTTTTAACGGCAATAATTACAGTGACGAATGGATCGCGGAAGCGCAAAAACGAGGGCTTTCAAACTTAAAAACAACAGTTGACGCATTGCCGGAATATACTTCCAAAAAAAATGTAGAGTTATTCAACAAACACAATGTTTTTTCTGAAGCCGAAATACATTCACGTTACGAAATTTTAATGGAAGCCTATTGCAAAACCCTTCACATCGAAGCTCTTACAATGGTTGATATGGTAAAAACCGGCATAACATCTGCAAGTGTGGATTATCAAAGAGAACTTGTAGACCTGTTGCGTCAGAAAAAAGCGTATGGCGGAACCACTATTGACTGCTCGCTTGAAGAACATTTTTTATATACAATCAGCAGATTGTCCGCAAGTCTTTATGAAAATCTGGTTGTTTTAGAAAAAGCAATAATAGAGTCCAAAGAAGAACGCGACATTTTATCGCAGGCTCATTTTTACCGTGACACAATTTTATCCGCAATGTCGCAGCTTCGCTTTGTTGTCGATGAACTGGAAACCATTATCGCGAGAAAATACTGGACTTTTCCGACTTACGCGGAAATTTTATACAGTGTGGTTTAAGTTAACGTATAACTCAAGTAAAAGGATTAACTATCTTTAACGTATTTTCAATAATCAGACCACTATGCATATCTTCGGAATAGAGAATATCGCATTCTGCTTCAAGTGCGGCAGCAATTATAATTGAATCAAAAACCTGAAAATCATATTTTTTTATTATATCTTGTGCAAGTTTAATTGTAGATAAAACGACAGGTTGAACTGTATATTTTTCCAGCCATGAAGAACATAATTGAATTATTTCAAATTTTGTTAATTTTAGGTTTCTTTTTATCACATTAATATATTCGGATATTACTTGTGATGAAACGACAGGGTTTTCTTTAAAAAATGCTCTTGCAATCAGTTTCTTC
>WQXE01000027.1 GCA_009784995.1 Treponema sp.
CTTGCGTGATGTCCGTTTATATAATGAAGTATCTCATGTAAAATATCGGCTTCCAATTCATAATTATCTAATGATATTACATAAGATTCATTATAAGAAATTACAAGCGAACAATTAATATTCATTGTAGGAATATTATCATTACGTCTGAACCTCACTCTAAAACCAACAGGAGAATAGTATGGATTTTTATCTGTAACTTTTTTTAAAGCTTTAATTAAACGAAAATCGGCTGAATATCTCAATTTAACCTCCTATTAAACCTAATAAATTATAACAGGGTATTTTTTTGCTAAAATCTTTAATATCCGAAGGAAGAAGTATTCCTGTATCAAGTAACAGTTTAATATTAGAAAATAAATATTTCATTATTAAACCGTCATAAGACGCGTAGTTGCCGTATTTATTATCTTCATTATGCAGAACATTGATAACATGTATCCAAAGCTCCATATATTTTTTTGGATCCTGTTCTAAATAATAAACCATAGAAGCCATTATTTGATAAACATGATCATGACGATCGGGATATGGTAAACGGAATTTATCTTCTTTTCCGACAAAAGAAGGAATTTCAATTTCAAGACCCTTATGATCTTCCAAAAACTTTAAAAAGAAATTTCCAGTAGTCTCTCCAATACAGCCTTTTACAAGTTCTTGAATATATTCGCCTTCGTTGCCGTCCAAAACAGAAAGTATTTTTACAATCATTTCCCATGATCTTGGAGTTGGATAGGCGAATTCATGCGGATCAGAAACCGCTCCGTCAGCCGGGAAGGAGTTTAATAAATCCGGATGCTGTTTTAAAAAATTCGTTACAGCGAGTCGGTAATTTAAATTTTTATCGATTTGATCATTCGAATTATTAATTTTGCAATTTTCATAATTTTGCCAGCCGGAAATAAATCCGTCAAGAAAAAATTCCATATTCATATCATAAAAGATATGGCAAAAACGGTTCATTAAAGCGAGGCTCATATTGTGGGTTCCGGTTATATTGTTATAATTTCCGGCAGCAACCCTGTAAATGGACTTTGGTATTTCAAACTCGCCAAATTGGCAATCTTGTATAATCGACAAAAGAGCTACCTGAATTACAGGAGAACAGGTTGTTATTTCATCAAAAAACAAAATGCCGTTTGGACTTTCCTTCATTATTTGAACATATTTAGGTTCAGAGTATCTAAGAGCCTTTCCTCCTTCCGTGTTCGCGCAGTCAATAAGATAAGGAACACCAGAAAAATCGACAGGGTCAGATTTATTACCGGATCTGATTACAGTTGGAACGTTTAGATTTTTTCCAATAAAGTTAACTGTACTTGTCTTGCCTCCGCCCGGATTACCCCAGATCATCGTTGGAACTTTGGTATGATATAATCCGTACAATAGTTTGTACAATTGATTTTTGTTCCAATCATAAATAGCGGTACTTTTCCTTTTTGACATCTTTGAACCTCCTGAATTTTTACGAATTTTAATATAATTAGTCTGTCATAAAGTGATATAGCTGTATTTAATTTGATTTTCTTGTTATAATTATTACGATTTGGTACCTATAAGAGTTTGGAACGGATAAATTATTTTTTTTTAGAATTATGAGAAATAAATGAAAAAAGGGCAAATTTTAGACAGCGGTTTTGAAATTCTGGATATTAAAGACCTTCCTGTGTATAAATCAAAGAGAATTTGGGTAAAACATATTAAAAACCGCTAAAAAACTGGGTGTTAAAGTTAAATGGGTAGGGAAGGGTGACTGGTGATGGTTTCTTGTAACAATTCTTCAACAAGGTACTTATCGCTTCTACAGTGCATGTCAGATATACCTTCACGCATTTCAATATAAATTTGTGAATTATAGAATTTATCAAGAGCCTCTCTAAGAGAGATATTTCCAATTTCAGAAAAAGTTTTTATTACATCACTATATTTTAATTGTAATAAATATCTATCTGCCTTCATTTTGAACCATTATATAGCATCATACTCTTAGACCTTTTTCATGTATAACATCAATGATATCATTAACAATATATTCTTTCCCTTGTGTATGCAGAGTATCAAAGCAAGGGATAATATAGTTATCTAATATATCACTTTTTTCTGTTAATAACTTATATATTTCTTCGCCTTTTAACCCTAAATGATCAGCTACATTTTCTATACAAAATACAACGAACTCCAACTCTTTATTCTTCATAAAGTTATTATATTCCATAAGAAATGATTTTTCAAGACAATATAATGGTTATAATTTAGATTTTTACATCTATTCGTTACAGGTAATTTCTGTTTGTTTCATTTTTTTAAGTGCCTTTGAAGATATTACCAGAGTTATTATGGAAAAAACATAAGCAAATGGAAAGAAAATAATAATATATCCCAATAATGTTGCTTGTTTTGTCCAACCTTCTACATCACCTTCGATAGCTCCTGTTAAAGTCAAAATACTAATTAATAATCCCAAGCAGAATAAAACACAACAGACAACAGATGTAATTCTTAAAAAAGAATTATTTTTACCTTGAATACATGCAAAAATTAAATGAAAAATTGTAAATATAAAAAATGTAAGATTTGCGATAATTACAGCGGTATGGGTAGTTAGTCCCCCGTCATTTTGAGGAATAACTCCAAGAAAAAAACAAAAAAGATACAATACAAAACCTGTAATCGAAATTAATTTTAACGTTTTCATAAACACTCCTTTTTTACTTATTTCTGTTCATCCAATCAACAAGGTCTTTAAATTTATCGGTAAATGCATTTTCTCTTACCCTGTCTTGTCTTGTGATAGGTGTATCAGTATTTCCTCTTAATGGAACTTCAAAATTTTTAGCGTATATCCTGCCAGCTCGATCGATTAAAACTACTTCTATAACAGTATCTCTTCTGAAATTATTTCCTATAATAATTCCAAAACTATTTTCTGTTGTTTGACCGCGTTGAATTTCCGCTCCGCTGGCAGTATTTATCATGTAACCGGTAATTCTGCTGCCTGTTTTGTTAATTACAGTTATCGCTCTTTGATCTGTCGCTCTAACTTCTTCAGGCTTTTTTTCTTTGCTGCAACGACCGCATTGAGTCGGTATAATAATTAAAATAATAAAAAGTAATATAGCAATAATTATTATACCCCCAAATCCTCCACCTTTACTATCACCTTTAATTACATGCATTATTTCTTCCTTGTTGTTTTTTTAATTGGCTGTTTTTTTTGTGAAGATAGTTTTTTTGCTGAATTTATAACATTTCCTGTAACTTTTTTCGCGTCAGATGTAAAACTGCCGACATCACCCATAATTCGTAAACGTGTTTTTGATCCCATTGAAGTAAACTCTTTTCCAAAATCAGTAAAAAAATTGGAATTCATTTGTTTTAATTGAAATACAATACCCATAAAACCTGAAATTATATAGATAAATCCCCAAATTCCCATTACAGCGTCACCTTGAACTATTTGGATCGCTGATATTAGAATAAAAATTATCCAAATTATTCCGGCGATAGATTTCATTCCTAACCATGAAACAAGAAGACCTATAATTAATATAATAGGTCCGGGTATTTTAATTATTATATTACTTGTTAATGGATTTATATGAAAAGGATTTGTTATTACTATATCCCCTGTAAAAAAATTAATTAATGTAGCGCAAAACCAAATAGTTAGAATAGAAAGAAGTCCATCTGAAAAACTATTAAAAGAATTGCGTAATCCCTTAAGTCTGACGATTATCGCGAAATACATAAAAAACGCTAAGGTACCGGTTAAAACTCCGGGTTTTAAATTAAGAACATTATATCCACTTTCATCATAAAAAGGAATAAAACTTAACATTATAGGAATTATTAAAAAGATAATCGCGGCTATATTTCCATTCTTTTTTGACGTTGTTACTTTTTTAGCGTTTGGAAATTTTCCGACAAAGATTTCCTTAGCTTGCTCTTCTGCTCTATGAGAATCGTTTCCTAAAATATGATATTCATAAGAATCTAAAGGGACAAGTTCCTTTGATTCTACCTGACCGTTTACAATAATTTTATATTTTTTTGCCATAAAAACTCCTTAGTATCTGTTAATTGGCATTATGCCAAATTCCCTGCAGCCTGATATAAATAATAAACGATAATCTTCGTTATCTTCATCATCAAAATATTCTAAAGCTTCAAGATATTGTTCAACACCTGCTTCATAAGCAGCAACGAAGGAACTCCACATAATATCTGACTGTGTAGTGCCAATACCAGACCAGTTTTTTAATCTTCCAAGCCAGCTGTCGTCTCTTGTATGTCTGGAAATATTTACGTTTCCAAGCATTGTAGTTTCCAAAAGACCATAAGATAACGGTTCCCAATTTTCAACAAATCCTAAAAACATATGTCCAGGAACAAATACTAAAAAAGGTTCTATGTTTATTTTTCGTAAGATACTGGCAAAAAGAACTGTTCCGTCAACACAATTTGCCTGTTTATTTTCAAATGATTCATCCAGTGTTCTAACATATTGCGATATAACTTTTCTGTTCGCGGTAGATGTAGTAGTAATATCAGAGTATTTTATATTATGATTAAGAAATACACTCCAAATTGCCATTACCTGCATAAGAACTGAATAGGATGAATCTCCATCAGAATCTTTTTGCTGATAACCTGAAAATGTAAAATTACTGCCAAAACCAATTCTATTTGCCAAACCTGTCTGTAAAGCTTCCTGTAATATTTTATCTATTATTTGATGATCTTCATTAACATAGGCGGCAAAGAAATGTTTATGATCAATTATAGATTCATTATCCCATCTGCTAAGTTCTACAATAGGAACTTCATTTACGCTATTAAATCTAACTACTTCATGTTTTTCTATAACCATATTACTGCCGATAAAAAGTCTAAAGTATACATTCACGTTTGTAGGCTGAACAAGACGTTCTAAAGCAATAAAATCATATGAAATCCGCGGAAATATTTCTATTTCTCTATTAGGCGGTATAAGCGTATCAAAACTTGATTTATTTATAAATCTGTCACCTTCAATTTCTATTCTAATTGCAAGAGAATCTTTTATTTCATTATTTTCCAATTTTAGAGTAACGCCAAAATCGCCAAAAATATCACCTAAATAATTAGTATCATCAAGAGTTAAGTGCATTCGTGGTGAGTAATTATCATATCCTGTATTTTTAGCAGCAATAGAAAGAATTTTTACAGGGAATGCCTGCCCGTGGAATTCTACAAGAGGTGTAAAAAAAACTTTGTAATTAAGCATTTCCTGTTGGTTTGAAATGAAAGGTAAGTCTTGCGGATCAATTTGTATTACAGCATCCGGCGTAGATGGAATTTGAGATGTTCTTTGTTGAAAATCCTGATTTCTTATACAAGTTGACAAAAAAAGTACAAAAACAATTGTTATGGCAAAACATAATGTTGTTTTAATTAAATTTTTGATTATTTGATTTAGCTTTTTCATTTATTTTCCCTCAATTTTTTTTGTTATTATATAACAATAATATACTTATCTTCTACTTATCTCCAAACAACTTCCAGACCCATTGCTTTACACAAGTTTTTATAATTATCCATGAAATTTCTTTTAGCGTAATCAAAATTAACAATTTGATTACTTTCGTTCATTCTTTGTGATAATTCTTTTTCAAGTTCGTTAATCGCCTGTAATGTTGGTCCTTCCAAATCTCTGGTTTGAACAAATATATTACTGGTAAAAGTTTTTATATGTTCAAAATTATTAACTTTTTGATCAAGTACAGAAATAACTATTGTAGATTCATCAACGTAAACAGTATTATCTATTCGTTCCATTTTTATTAATTCAGGATTTTTAACGCCTAGACGTACGTATGAATCGTAATTAATAAAAATAAAAACAGTGCCAATATTAAGGCGCCACCATTCTTTCGCGCTTACTTCTATTACACTTAGATTTTTAGGATAAAATATTTCCAGAGATACAATTTCAAACGCGGGTATAATGTATTCATGTCCAACATTTACATGGACACTTGATAGTTCAGTTCCGCCAAAAAACTTGCTGAATGTATCTGTAATCCTAAAACTAAAAAGTACCTGAACAAGTATAAGTATTATAAGTACGACTATAACTATTATAGCGATTTTAAAAAAATGTTTCATTTAAAACTCCTATCTAGCAGGCTCTTAAAACAAGCAAAACGATTACGACAGTAATAACTACTATACCAATTATTTTAAGTATCTTTATAAATAGTTAACTTCTGATTTTTTTAATTAAAAATATTATCGCGACAATTACAAGAACTGTCAGGGCAATTCTTAATAAAACCGGTAAAATAAAAACAACAAATATTACAAGCGCTATTATCGCGATTAATATTATTAGAAATCTTCTAATGTTGTTATCTTCCATAAAATTATTATACTTTTTTTACCTGTATTTTTCAATATATTAAATCGAATTATCGTTTTTTATCTGCTCGGCGATATTTGACCATTCCCCTAATTTTTCATCAATTTCCGCTGTACAAACATCAAGTTTTTGCTTAACTTCCCTTGCTTTTTCTCCATTTGAATAAACTAATGGATTTGTAAGCTCCGTTTCAAGATTTTTCCTGATTTTTTCCAGTTCATCAAGTTTGGCGAGTATTTCGACTTCCTGTTTTTCAAGCCTGCGTTTTACAGCCTGTTTTTGTTTTTCCGCGGCTCTCCTTTGTTCATTACTAAGTTCTTCCTGCTCAACTTTAATTGATAATTGCTCATTTTTTATTACACTTTGCTCTTGGCTCTCTTCTCCCTGTTCTCTATTAATTCTATCCAGATAATACGCGTAATTTCCATAAAACAATTTTGCCTCTGCCGCGTTAGTATCTGTTCCGGGTTTTAGTTCAAGTGTTTTTGTAGAAAGGTCTTCCATAAAGGAGCGGTCATGGGATACAAAAATTATTGTTCCGTTGTATTTTTTAAGAGCGTTTAGTAAGATGTCTTTGGAATAAAGGTCAAGATGGTTTGTAGGTTCATCAAGAATTAAAAGATTCATTGGTTTTAAAAACATTTTTAAAAGAGCGAGGCGGCTTTTTTCTCCTCCGGAAAGCACTTTTACATTTTTATAAACATCATCACCCCTAAATAAAAAAGCGCCAAGCATGTCGCGTAACTTTGGAATTAACGCTGTAGGAGATTCTTCTTCCATAAATTCAAGTACTGTTTGGGAAGAATTAAGAGCTTCTGCGGCGTCCTGTGAAAAATAACCAACATTAATGCCGCTTCCGTATTTAACAGAACCTTCAAATTGTTTATCTATTCCGGCGATAATTCGCAAGAGTGTAGTTTTTCCGGCTCCGTTTGGTCCCGCGACAACAAGTCTTTCTCCTGTTTCAATATTTAAATCAAGCGAAGAAAGAACATGGCGCTGTCCGTAACTTTTTCCAATTCCTTCTAGAGTTAACGCTACATTTCCGCTGTGAGGAGCCGGCGGAAAACTTATATTTATTTTTTTTAATGATTCAGGAATCTCTATAATTTCCATTTTTTCAAGACGTTTAACAAGGTCTTGAGCGAAAGACGCTTTGCTTGCTTTGTAACGGAAACGACGTATTAGAGCTTCTGTTTTTAATATTTCTTCCTGCTGTTCATTGTATCGTTTTATAAGACTTTCAAGTTCAATTTGTCGAACCTTTTCGTATGATGTATAATTTCCCGTATATCTTTTTAAATTTCCATTGTAAAGTTCATAAACTTCGTTAACGCTTACATCTAAAAAGTATCTGTCATGCGAAACTAAAAGGTAGCCGCCTGTAAAATCTTTAAGCCACTGTTCAAGCCAGTATCTAGCTTCAATATCCAAATAGTTTGTAGGTTCATCCAAAAGAAGTATATCAGGTTTTTCTAATAAAACTTTCGCGAGGGCAATACGCATTTGCCATCCGCCCGAAAACTCACCGGTATTACGGTTTATGTCACTTATAGAAAAACCAAGTCCTCGTAAAACGGAATTAACAAGACCTTCGCGATTATAATAACCTGTTTGTTCAATTTGTTCCTGTAAATTATGATGCTCTTCGATTAATGATTCACTTGTTTTATCGTTTGTAACCCGGCTTAATAGTTCGCCTGTTTTTTCCAGTTTATCAATCAAATTATGAACAAAAGCAAATGCTGTTTCTACTTCATCTCGCAGGCTTCTTTCGCGAAATACTATACCAGATTGCGGTAAGTATGATACTCGAGTATCTTTTTGAACAGCGCGGTCGCCGGAGTCAGCAGTCATATTTCCAGCGATTATTTTCATTAAGGTTGTTTTACCGCTGCCGTTGGCTCCTGTTAAACAGGATCTGGAACCTGAAGCGAGCCGCAGTGATACATCTTTTAAAATATCCCTGTCGCCAAAACTAAGGTTAATGCGGGAAAATTGCGCGAATGACATTGTTATTAAGGAGAATCTCTGAAGAAATATAAAACCATCGGCGAAGAATCTCGTCGCGTAACAGTAATATTTTCGATACCGAAAGTCGGCACAAGTTCAAGGCGCAGTCCCTGATTATCAAGACTATATAAAAAATAGCGGGTATTGTTGTTTCTAATATCTGTAAATTGCATTGTAAAGGCGCCGTCAAAACGATCTTCATAGGAAGGTGTAATATAAAGATCCATAAGGATTCTTCCTAATCCTCTTGTTTCGGCGGGGATTAAATCAGGAACAAGTACTTCGTAACCTGTCCATGTAAAACCGCCGGTACTTAATAATGTAATTGTTCCAAAATTACTGCTTGTAAAAACCGGTCCCTGATTAAAAATAGAAAGATATTGATTTTCCCGCCTCGCGTTTTCCTGTAAGATAAGTGAATCAATATCGGCTGGAAGATTAACAAAAGTTAAAGTGCGGCTAACACCCGCGGTATCCTGGAATTGCACAGCGAGAGTATTGTTTGGGCGTAACACCATTTGAAGATTAGTTCCGTCAAAATTCCACGCTCGCTCTCCGTCGGAGCTTATTCTGGAATATGTAAATTGTCTTTCAAAATCCGGCATTATAATTCTCGCTACACCTGTTTCATGTCCGGGATCGAATCTGTATTTTTTTTCCATTTCCTGAATATTAATTCGTCTTGAGTTAATCATTTGTAAATAAGTTTCCGCCGACCATATTCTTGATAAAACCATTTCAAGCTCCGGGTCCGGCGCTGTATCAACAACATTAGACTGGATTCTGTTTTCATTTTGTTCGAATATTTTTAACCTATAGGAAAAACAAAAACCAACAACGCCGTCAACTGTCATTACCTTATACCAATCACCGGGAAGCGGCTCTCCTGTCGCGCTTATGGGAGGAACACCTCTCGCGATACCCAGGATTTTTATTACCTCTCCAAGACGAAGACGATAAACGCTCCGCGCGTTATTATCGGGATTATCGCGAATTGGAAGTCTGTCTTGTAAGTTTTCCGCGTAACTCATCGCGTATTGTGAAAAATCATTTGCCCATTGTATCGCGTTTTTTTTGCTGCCTACAAATTCCAGATTCGCTAAAGGAACTTCCAATTTATAATCTTTATCCGAGCGCGAGCCATCCGGTAAACCTACAACCCAAATTCTTTCTATATTTGATTTGATATAAACGGGTAATACAGTTCCTGAATCAATTGGCGGATCGTCCACAGACCACAATAAAACGCCGTATCCCATTCTGGAACAGGAAGAAAAAATGACTAAAAGAGATAATGATATTAGTAAAAATTTTATTTTAATATTCATAACAAAAAAAAACCGCAGAGTTAAATACAATACCGGTAACTCTGCGGATAAAATTAGGTTTACTCTACAACCGCGATTATGTCGGCCATTTTAAGAACTAAGTGTTCTTCGCCGTCAATTTTAATCTGGGTTCCCGCGTATTTGTCGTACATTACCTTGTCGCCGCTTTTTACAGTGATTGGTTCTTTTTCAGTTCCAGGTCCAACAGCGATTACTGTACCGGATTGTGTTTTTTCCTGAGCTGTGTCCGGAATTATGATTCCACCGGCGGTTTTCGCTTCGTTTTTTTCCAATTTGACCATGACTCTGTCCGCTAAAGGTCTAACTTTCATATAATCCTCCGAAATTATTATTATTATTAAAATTAATGATATAAAAATTGTGAATTATGGTCAAGTCCCAAAACTACCAGGCTCTGTCAAGTTCGAGTCTTACTGTAAGGTTTTCCGGATCAAGTTCAAGAGCGTGTAAATGAGCGTTTGTTGCCTCATGATGGCGGTTTAAAGCGGTAAAACATTTTGCCAAACGTATCTGTATTTTCGCGGCGTCTTTTGGATTTTGAACTTTTACCGCGGCAAGTTCGTATTGTTCAACGGCTCGGGCGAAATAACGGGTAGTTTCCAAAATACGTCCAAGATTAGCGTGAACAGTCCAATCTGATTCCAACGAAGGGATCGAACGCAATAGATCTTCCGCCGCGTCAAGATAACCTTCGTTCATTAAATAAATGGCTCTGTAATTATTTATCCATGATGCCGATAAATCCAATAATCTAAATCGATCCAGAATAATTTTCGCTTCATCGTAACTGCGCTGGAAAAAGAAATGCCATACAGCCCATTTATAGAGTTCCTCGTTTCTTTCGTGACGATCAAGTAAAAGCCAGGTTTCGGCTATTTGCCGCCCCAGTATTTGTCCCTGCGAGTGCCGTTTGCAAATTTCCAAATCGACATAAGGATATTCATTTGGTGAAAAAGTCATGCTATTTTGAAGCAGAGAAATTGCCTGATAATATTCCAACATACGGCTGTATCGGATTAAACCAAATTGCCTTGCCAATAATGAATTTTCATTTGTATCAATTTCAGTATCGATGTTAATTAGTCTTTCCAGATAGGAAGCGGCGTCACGCTCGTTTGATATAATAGAAAGATTATAAAGGCTTGTTTCGTTTGAATATTCAGATAAAAGTTTCCAGATAGCCCTAACAATATCTGTATAACCCGCGAGGTATAACGCGTCCGCCTGACGCGATAATGTTTTTTCTATAATATTTGACGGTAATTCTGTTGAAAGTACTTCTACAATATATGAAAATATTTCCGCGCTTCTTAAAAGTTCGCCAAAATCGTAATGATATTCCGCCGCGAGAAATAAAACGTCATACGAAACATTATTGTTCGCCGAAGCGATATTCATTAATCCGTTAATATCGGAAGCGGCGCCGCGAAAATTATCTCGTAATATTTTTAATACCGCCAAATTAATGGAAATTGATTCAGTTCCATCCGAAGAAAGAAAGTCGGGTAAATCCGAAGCTCTTTGCGGATTTGTAAAATCACCTAATATAACATGAATGGCAAGCCGTAAGTTATTTAAAGAAGGATCTGTAATAAGTGGAAGCCAGGCGCGAAGTTGTTCTTCTGTTTCTTTATTTATCGCGGTATCCTTTAAAATGGACGCGGCGGCAATAGCGATTATTTGCTGTGATGACGGATAAGCTTTTAAAGCGTTATCAATTGAACCGCGGTAGTAAACAGCCGAAGGCGGATGTATTTTCGCTACAGCTCTGCGCCGTTTTAATATCGAAAGCCATGATTCAACTGTAATAGCTCTTTTTTCAAGACGGTTAAGCTCGTTATTAAGGTATTGGAATTCTCTGTCTGTAAAAAATAATTCGTTAAACGCTATATCAAATTCAAGTAAAATTTTGTTAAAATTATCCTGCTGCCTTGTAGAAGAAAAGATATTTACTTCCACCAATAAAAAAAATGAAAAAACAGCCCCGGACAAAACCAAAAGAATTAATCCGGCGAATAATGTTACGCGCAATAAACGGATATTGTTCATAACCGCTCTTCTTTTTTAACGCGCTCTTGCAGGGTTTTTCGTATATTATCAAGAACACCGTTAATAAATTTGTACGATTCATCCGCTCCGTATTCTCTGCAAATACCTATCGCTTCGTCAATAATAATTGATGGGGATATATCATTTTGATACATGAGCGAAAAAACAGACATCCTCATAATAGCGAGATCAACGCGGTTAACTCTGGAGATATCCCAATTTTCCAAATGTTTGATTATTATCGCGTCTATTTCTTTAATGTTTTCGACTGTTCCCGCGATTAAAACTCTGGAAAAAACAGCTAAACCTTCGTCCAGATTTTTTAATTTTTCATCTTCAAGCCAGGCGAAATTAACAAGCTCTTCGACAGGGACTCTTAAAGCTTCGTTTGGAGAAGAAGAATCCCAAAAATAAAGAGCCTGAAAAGCCAGGATACGTCCCTTTCGCCTGGATGCCATGTCTTTTTAGTTTACCATCTAATATTGTTTTCGAATATTGTAAATGTTCTTCTGTTCGCTGGACCTCTTAATTCGGTAACAAGTTCCTGACTGGCGCGGGTAATAATCGCCTGTTGTCTTTGTTCTAACATTGCCTGTCCGATATATTCCCTGACAGTTACTCTGTTGCCAAGCTGAATAATATCATTTAATTCAAGATTTCTTACAGCGTAACTTTCGGTAATTTTAATAATCTGAAAACCCTGCTGTCCTTCGATTAAACGGGAAACTTGCCCCTGTCTTAAACTGAAAGCCGCGTCCATAAAAGGTTGTCCGACTATTTGTCTTGCCTGCTGGTTTCTTGGAAGATACCCCGCGTCTCCAGCCTGATAACCTGAATTGGGAGCTACACTGCGCGAAGCGACTTCATCAAATTTCGCCGGATCATTGTTTATTTCTCTAACCAGATTGTCGGCAAGGGTTCTCGCTCTCTGGCGGGAAGCGGCATCCGGACCATAAGGTATCATAATCATGGAAAAACGAACTGTTTCAGGACGTACAAGGTTTCCCCTTAAAAGGCTAAACTCGGCTTGTATTTCTTCTTCTGTAGGCATTCTCATAGTATTAAGAATTTCGCCTTTTTGGGAAACAAGATATTTTTGAGCTATACCTTGTCTTCGAAGCTGCTCTCTAAAAGCGTTTAAATCAAGACCGGTTTCTCTTTCAATCGCCTGGGCAAATTCAGCGTCTGTCGGCTGACGATTAAGCTGCTGCGCCATAGCGTTACGGTATTGCTGAAGCTGTTGGTTTATTTCATTGTCGGTAACAATAACCCTGTCGCGTTCAGCAGCCTGAAGGACTAACCGTTCATTTATCATTACATCCAAAACCTGCAGCCGCTCTTCATGTGTTAATACACGATTAGCGGATCGTTCCATACGCGTAACTTCGGTGCGAAGCTGCCTTACTGTTATAGCTTCTGTTCTGGTAAGGTTGACAGTCGCCGCAGGCTGCAAATCAGACTGCGAATAAACAAAAACCGCTGTTAATAACAATAAAAATACAAATATTAACCGTTTCATATATATCCTTCTGTATTAATATAACATAAACTAAACAATAGTAAATAGCGCGAAGTTACTGGAGTAATACCGCTCTTATCCGCCGTACTCCCGCCGAGGACGATTGTTCTTTTTGAATCTTGAATGTACCAAGACCCCCGGTTCTATCAACATGAGGTCCGCCGCAGACCTCTTTTGTAAAAAAGTCAGTCGCGGAACTGCCAATTGTATAAACTTTCACCTGTTCTTCGTATTTTTCACCAAAAAGAGCGATGGCGCCGCTTTTTTTAGCGTCTTCTATACACATGGTTTCCATAGTGATTGGTAAATCTTTATTAATCTGTTCATTTACCATATCTTCAACTTTTTTTATTTCTTCGGCTGTCATGGGTGAATCATGGGTAAAATCAAAACGAAGCCTTTCAGCCGTGATATTACTGCCTTTTTGCGCCGCGTGATCTCCCAGAACGATTTTTAAAGCTTGATGCAAAAGATGAGTCGCCGTGTGATACTTTACCGCCATTTCTCCCTGATCGCCAAGCCCGCCTTTGAATGCCTGACCGCTTTGGGAGCGTGAAAGTTCCTGGTGTTTTTTAAAAGCTTCTTCAAACTCGTCAATATTTACAGTCATCCCTGATTCCGCCGCGAGTTCTTCGGTTAGTTCGATTGGGAAACCGTATGTATCGTATAGTTTAAAAGCGAGCCGCCCTGACATAATTTTACGCGGGTCTTTTAATAAATTGGGAAGGAGTTTTTCAAATTCATGTTCACCTTTTTGAAGCGTTTCCATGAATTTGGCTTCTTCCTTGTTAAGTTCGCCAATAATAAACGCGCTATTTTCTTCAAGTTCGGGGTATGTATTTTTAAAAATATCGATTACTACTCGCGCTATCGGAGACAGGCTCATTCCATCAGGATTTAATTTACGGCAATGACGAACAGCCCTACGAATAAGACGGCGTAGAACATAACCCGCTCCGACATTGGAAGGGCTTACTGCTTTTGGATCGCCAAGTATAAAAGTAGCGGAACGGGTATGATCGGCGATAATTCTGATTGATTTATCAACTTCGATATTCGCGCCGCTTGAATATTTACAATTTGCCGCTTTTTCGATTGCGGCTATTATCGGCTCAAAAATTGATGTGTCATATACGCTGGATTTTCCGTTTAACACAGTTACAGTTCTTTCTATACCCATGCCAGTATCAACGCATTTTCTAGCGAGGGGTTCGTAGGCTCCTTGCGCGTTTTTGTTGTACTGCATAAAAACATCGTTCCAGATTTCCAGCCATTTTTTGCATGAACAGCCGGGTTTGCAATCCGCGCCGCAGGGGGAGTCTCCCATGTAATAGAACATTTCTGTATCAGGACCGCACGGACCTGTGGTTCCTGCGGGACCCCACCAGTTGTCTTCTCTTGGAAGATACGAAATTCTTTCGATACCTAAACTTTTCCAGATTGCGGCGGATTCATCATCTTTTGGAATTCCATCCTCTCCCTGGAAGACAGTCACTCCCAGTTTTTCGATGGGTATATTAAGCCATTGCGGGGAAGTTAGAAACTCAAAACTCATTTTGATGGCTTCTTCTTTAAAGTAATCTCCAAGCGACCAGTTTCCGAGCATTTCAAAAAAAGTAAGGTGGCTCGCGTCTCCTACAGCGTCAATGTCGCCAGTACGAATACACTTTTGATAATCTACAAGCCTTTTGCCTGCCGGGTGTTCTTCACCCAAAAGATAGGGAACCAAAGGATGCATCCCCGCGGTTGTAAAAAGAACGGTCGGGTCATTTTCCGGCAGAAGGGATTTCCCCTGTATCTGCGCGTGCCCTTTGGAAACAAAGAAATCTACATATTTTTTACGTAATTCATCTGCAGTCATGAAGATATCATAACAAAAAAGAATAATATATTCTACTACGAATATGTTATAATATATAAATATGAAAATTAAGGTCATTTTTATAATTGTATTAATTGTTTCAGGTACTGTTATCTGGGGGCAGAGCAGCCCAAGAACAGCAGAGGAATTTTTTACCCGCGCTTTAATCAATATCTTTGAAAATGAATATGAGCTCGCGTTAAAAGATTTTAGCGAAGCTATTAATTTAAAACCGGATTTTGAATACGCGTTTGCTTTTAGAGGTGATTTATACCGAATGCTTGGGTTATATGATTTGGCAATACTGGATTTAACCGACGCGATAAAAATCAATAATAACTTTTCATTTCCTTTTATAAGCCGGGGAGATGTGTATCGTGTAATAAACCAATACGATCTCGCGATCAAGGATTTAAACGAAGCCGCCAGAATTGAGCCGGATTTTTTTAATATTTATGTCGTTCGCGGTTCAACTTACCACGATCAAAGCCAGTATGAATTAGCGCTTCGTGATTTTAATGAAGCTCTTAGGTTAGACCCTGTTAACGCGAGAATTTATTCAACGCGGGGATCTATTCATTGGAGGCAGGGAAGGTATGAAGAAGCGTTAGACGATCTAAATGAAGCGGTCAGGGTTAATTCAAATGATTCGTACGCTTTTTTAAACCGCGGGATTGTATATTTAAGATTAAATAAACTGGAAGAAGCAATCAGAGATTTATATGAAGTAATCAGGATTAACAGCGATAATATTAAAATTGATCGAAACCCCGCCTGGAATTTTACCAATAGAGGTGAAGCATTCAGATTATTGGAACAATATGACGCGGCGATAGAAGATTTTAATGTATCAATAGGACTAAGAAACGGCGAAGGTTCTTCCTGGACTTACGGCAGGCGAGGGCTCGCGTATTGGGCATTGGGGCAAAGAGAACTCGCGATTAGTGATTTAGAAAGAGCTCTAAGTATGAACCCCACACTCGACTGGGTGATTACTGCTCTGCAAGAAATAAACTAAAAATTTTACCACGAACCACACGAACCATCACGAAAGTGTGCTTTTATATATTTTAATCTGCGTAAATCCGTGGATTACTTCTTGACTTGATTTACAGCGTCTTCGATGTTTGTAAGTTTTACATCGTCACAATCCGAATGAGTTTTGTCTGTATAAGCTGTTGTCGGAAGAGTAATGTTATCACGAGGGGTAAGCGCGCCTGTGGGGCATGTCGAAACGCAAAGACCGCAACTTATGCAGCTTTTTTCTTCGCCTAACGGAAGACTAAACGGCGGCTCGACAGTGGTTTCAAATCCGCGTCCGACAAAGCCGAATACTCCCGCTCCCGATTCAATGCAAATGCGTACACAGCGCGCGCAAAGGATACACTTGTTTCTGTCCCTTATGATATACTGATGGCTTGTGTCTATCGAATGTATTGTCTGTGATGTTTGCAAGCTCTCGCCGCTAAATGCTTCCTGCTGAGCTTTGTAAACAGTTGCATACTGGCGTAATTTACATTCGAGTGCGTCTGCGCATCCGCATTTAAGACATCTTTGCGCTTCTTTTTTTGCCAACTCCTGTGAATACCCAAGTTCAACTTCTTCAAAGTTATTATGTCTTTGCTGCTTTGTAAGCATTGGCATTTTTACTTTGTCGGCTTTTTCGATGGGTTCATTTTTTTCGTTTACAAAAGTAGCCGGGTCTATCTCTTTGTAATTTTTCGCTTTTATGTGGTTGTAGCCCTGGAAGCTGGTTTCATAAGAGAGCATACAGGGCTCTTTAATACCGTTCATATATTGAGACATAGCGAAAGCTGCTCTTTTTCCGCCTGCAATCGATAAAATTGCTGTTTTTGGACCTGTTACAGCATCCCCCGCGGCAAAAACACCCTCGATATTGGTCATAAATGTATCTTTGTTAACTAATAAACAATCACGGTTAACAGAAACATTGCAATTTTCGTTTATAAAACTTAAATCCTGAGTTTGCCCGATTGCGGAAATTACATAATCAACATCGATATTATATTCAGAACCGGCAACTGCTCTAGGCGATCTTCTGCCGGAAGCGTCCGGCTCGCCAAGTTCCATCTTTGTAAGTTTCATCGTTACGATAGAACCATTTTGCGAAACGCTTAAAGGGTTTGTTAAAATATTAAACTTGATTCCTTCCAATTGAGCTTCTTCAATTTCCATTTCGTCTGCCGGCATTTCGGCTATTGTTCTTCGGTAAATTAGTTTGACATTTTCAGCGCCAAGACGAATCGCAGTTCTTACGCAGTCCATCGCTGTATTGCCGCCGCCAACAACGGCTATTTTTTTACCGTTAAAATCGGGCTGTTTTCCTCTTGTAACATCACCAAGGAAATCAACGCCGATTAAAATATTTGAACAATCAGCTTCGCCGTCTATGCCTAACGGATAACCAACTTGCGATCCTACGGCAAGAAGAATCGAGCTGTAGCCGTCTGCCTTTAAACTGTTTACGGTAATATCTTTGCCAAAATCTTTGTTATAGATAATTTCCAAACCAAGCGATTTTATTATCTCCACTTCTTTATCAAGAATATCACGAGGCATACGATAAGACGGAA
>WQXE01000028.1 GCA_009784995.1 Treponema sp.
AAAGATGATATGCTCAATATCGAAGATGTACTTGGACGAAAGTTTTTATCAACAAGACTGCGCCGCTCTATAAAAATAGAAGAAGAAAATTCGACAGCCGCGCTTGAATTAATGAGCCGCTTCGCGGCCGATCCCCACTGGCTTATATATCTGCCTCCTACAATGTCGCCATGTGAAACAAGCAAATTGGAAGATTACCTTGAATACCCAACCGAAGCATTCGATTACTACAAAACACGCGGTATAAATAAAATTGTCTGTCAGAAAAAACACATGGGCTCGCGCGCTGTTATTGTTCTTTGCAAAAACAGCGAAACCGCGGTTAAACGTTTCGGCATTACCGACGGCAGTTTTGGAATAATTTACACACGAACTGGTAGATCGTTTTTTGATGATAGCGAAACTGAAAACGCGATTTTACAACGGCTTCAAAATGTATTGTTAAAAACAAATTTTTGGAATGATTTTGAAACCGAATGGGTATGCTTAGATGTTGAAATTATGCCCTGGTCCGCGAAAGCGCAAAAACTATTGGAAGATCAATACGCACCGACAGGTTACGCGGGAAATGGCGCTCTTTTACAGGTTAAAGAAGCTATTCAAAAAGCTATTAAAACTCTCGATCGCGAAACACAAAATGGGGAGCCATCATCAAATCAAAGTATCGATCTATTACGTCTTCATGAAAAATATTCAATACGCCATGAAGCGCTCTCGCGTTATACCGAAGCCTATCGCCGTTATTGCTGGGATGTAAAAAGTATCGATGATTATCGTATCGCGCCGTTTCATATCCTCGCGACCGAAGGTAAAACATGGAATAGCGAAAATCACATTTCACACATGGAAAATATTTCAAAATATATGACTGGCAGCGATCCTGTTTTTATCGCGACTGAATACATGGTACTCGATTTATTTGATGAAAACAGTGTTACAGCGGGTATTAAATGGTGGGAGGATCTTACAAATTCCGGCGGCGAAGGAATGGTTGTAAAACCACTTGATTTTATCGCCACAAAAGGCAGCGAACTTTTACAGCCGGCGGTTAAGTGCAGGGGGCGTGAATATCTTCGCATCATTTATGGTCCTGAATACCTTTTAAGCGGTAACTTGGAAAGGTTAAAAAAACGAGGACTTGGAAGAAAGCGAAATCTTGCCTTGAATGAATTCGCGCTTGGAATGGAATCTTTGGAGCGATTCACACAAGGAGAGCCGCTTTACCGTGTACATGAGTGCGTTTTTGGGGTACTCGCGCTGGAAAGTGAGCCGGTAGACCCAAGATTATGATCAAATTTGATAAAAAAGGCTTTACATTTTTTATGATTTTTGGTATAAATTGATTAATATACCCGAAAGGGGCTTTTTTTGAAGGAAGGATAATATGTCACGGATGTGTGATATTTGCGGAAAACATACAATCACCGGTAATAAGGTTAGCCATGCCAAAAATCGTACCAGACGCACATGGAAACCCAATCTTTTAAATATAAAGACCGAGATGGGCGGGACTACCATGAAGCTTAAAATCTGTACAAGGTGCCTGAAAAGCGACTACGTCACCAAAAAAGTATAATAGCCGTTATACCGATGGTTGCAGGGTTGGAGTCTGCCAATGACTGATCCCAAATTACTTCAAGCATTAGAATATATTCTCAACGATAGTAATGAAGCAAGCATTGAAGCGCTGGCGGAAGCCGTAACAAGGCGGCGGCGCGATTTAACGCTTTTTAGCGCTGTCGGCGAAATGCCCGATCCTACAAGAATGGCAAAAGAGTTATCCGACAGAATTAACGCTGGAATTGGCGGCGGCATTGAATCAATGAGAAAATCGGTTCAGGATATGATAATCAAAATACTGCGTGAACACGCGCCTGAACTTAACGAAAAACAGATCGATGAACTTTGCCAAGCGTGGCTTCCTGACAGCACCGGTTCCAAAAAAGGCGCGACAGGCGATTTTCCGCCGGATGTGCTTTTATCGATGGTTGAACAGTTTGTTTCTTTTTCGCACGGCGAAATGAAAGAGTCGGTGGATAAAAGTTTGCGCGATCAAATGGGTGCCTGGCCCCAAAGGTATTGGAATTCCTTTCCGCCTGTTGTCCGTCAAATTATTACAGATTATCTAAAAAATAAAATTCCGGAAAAAGATTTTAAATCTCAAATCTGCATTGCCCTTGGGTTGTAAATCAATACTTGAACTCAGAGTCTCCTATGAACTCGCGCAGGATGCTTGTGCCCGGTACATACTGCGGCGGAATCGGCGCGAAGTTTTCCAGGAACGATAAAAGACGCACAGCTTCGGCATATTCTGTTTTACCCGGCTTTACCGCGCGCAGTAATGGATCGGCGTAATATTTTAAAACTGAAAGTTCATAATCAAGCGCGGAATTAAAAGCCGCGTCGGCGGTATTTTGAAACGGGAAAATATGCTTGCGCTCTCCTGCCTGCACATTAGACCACATTTTTAAAGTACCTGCCGCTTCCATTCCCCTGAATTGCGAGTCACGCACCATGCGACGCAATAGCCTGTTATCGCTTGTAGGGATACGGTTGTGATCGTCAAGATTAAGCTGGGTAAGAGCAGAAACATAAACTTTAAATTTTGTATCGCGATCGATTGTACTTGTAAGCGCGTCATTAAGACCGTGAATGCCTTCTACAATTAAAATACTGTCGTTTTCAAGTTTAATTTTTCGCCCGCCGCTTTCTTTTCGGCTGCCTGTTTTAAAATCATAAACAGGAAGTGTCACTTCTTCTCCGCGATATAAAGCCTGAAGCTGTTCGTTAAGATACGGAACATCTAAAGCTTCAAGACATTCATAATCGGGTTCGCCTTTTTCGTCTTTTGGAGTTTCGGCAGTTCCCCTGTAATAATTATCAAGACCAATGGCGATTGGTTTTAAACCTAAAACCATTAATTCAATTTCCAGCCGTTTCGCGCTTGTTGTTTTTCCAGAACTTGAAGGTCCCGCGATTAGCACCATTTTAATTTTATCTTTTCTTTCGTATATGCGGTCGGCAATATCCGCCATTTTTCTTGCCTGATGAATCTCCGCGATTCTTATGTAATCCAAAATTGTTCTTGAGCCGATTTTTGAATTTAATTCCCCTACTACCCTAACTCCGATAATTTTTCCCCATTTTTTATAATCATTGTAAACTTTAAAAATTTGCGGTTCGTCTTTAAACGGATCGATTGTATTCCCCCTGCCAATTCCCGGAAAACGAAGCAGGAAACCGTCTCCATAGGGAGTTAATTCAAAAGCGGAAAGAAGTCCTGTACGTCCAAGAAGCGGCTGTACATACATATCCATATAACCCTTGCAAACATTTACTTTAATTAAAGGAGTGCTTCTTTGTTCAAGGAGTAAAGTGGTATCCATTTGATTATTTTCATTAAATAATTTCAAAGCTTCTTCGTAAGAAATATATTTAAATGTAACCGGCAGATTTTCTTTTATGATGTTTTTCATTTCATCAGAAAGTTTTTGTACATCGCTGTCTTTCGGTTTATCTCCTGAATTTAATGTGTAATAATAACTGTTGCCAAGTGAATGTCCAACATACACACCGTCATTTGGAAATATTTTACTGGCGGCTATCGCGAGTACAAATGATAAAGTACGCCTGTAGATCATAACTCCTTCGGGAGAATTTAAAAGAACAGGTTCAACCGAGGCATTCACAAGCAAGTTAGTGCCAAGAGGGCGGATCTCGTTATTTTCCCTGATTGCCGCGATTTCATCGGCGGGAATACCAAAATGTTCGATAAGCTCAGAGGCTTTTGTACCGTAATCGCAGGTTACTGTTTTTTCGGTGTTTATAAATTTTATTTGTATTTTATCCATAATTTAATTATAACATATAAAATAAAATTGTGAAATATTTTTATTTACTAAAAATTGCCAGACTTTCGATATGTGATGTCTGCGGATAAAAATCAAAGAACATCAGTTTTTCCAGATTATATCCGCCGTTAACAAGTATTTTTGAATCTCTAGCCAGGGATGCCGGATCACATGAAACATAGGCGATAACTGTTATATCGTTTTGTGCCAAAGATAACGCCAGCTTAAAATTAAGCCCCGCTCTTGGCGGATCAAGAACCGCGAAACCAATATTTTGTTTTTCTAACATATTATTTTTATTTAATAAGTTTTTTTGCCAATCTGTGTCGCGCAAAGCAAATATTTCATGTTTTATTCCTTTTAGATTTTCACGAGCTAAACTGACAGCGGTTTTATTTTCTTCGGCAAGGATGACAAACGGAAACTTTTCCGCGAGGAACGCGGCAAATGTTCCAACACCGCAGTAAAAGTCCGCCATTGGCAAAGTTTTATCGATCTTGTTATGTGTGTCTGTTATCTTTTGCAATTCCAAAATTAATTTTTCCAGCATCGAACAATTACTTTGAAAAAACACACCCGCGTCAACAATTATTTCCTTATCAAGTAATTTGATATTACCGCGCTGGAGCGTGCTTTCGCTAAGCAATAGATCGTCTTTGGAAAAAACTGTAAACCTGTCTTTTTCCGGCGGCAGCGGGAATATTTTTCCTTTAAGTAAATCGTTAATACAGGGCGCGGCAATAGGACATTCAGAAACAGTAATTATATTTTCGCTTGTCTTTTCTTTTAAACCAAAACCAATATTATCCGCTTTTGCTTTTTGCCTTAAACAATGAAACTGCATCCTGTTCCGGTATTCCCAGGGTGGCGAAGGAAAAACTTCTATCCGCGGCGGTTCAAAACCGCCAATTCGTAAAAATGAATCCTTTAATATCGATTTTTTTATATCAAGCTGTGTTTCATAATTTAAATGCTGAAGATTGCATCCGCCGCATTTTCCGTAAAAAGCGCATTTTGGCTTAACTCGCGCAGGAGAGGGTTCGATTACTTCCAATAGCTGCGCGCGGTTCCACGTCTTTCGCTCTTCTGTAATACGGCAATGGACAGTTTCATCCGGCGCGCCGCCTTCGACAAAAACAAGTTTCCCATCGATACGTCCCAAAGCATCTCCGCTTGAAGTGATGGTTTCTAACTTTAGTTTGTAAATATCGCCTACAGCCATGCTAATATTTTAACATAAATGCTATATAATTATAGTAATGAAGTTTTTCTTACAAAAGTGTGTCATTTTTCTCTTTGTCCTTATGCCTGTTTTTTCGCAAAGTACTGAGCGCGAACAGGGGCTTATAACAAGCGACCCTTTCTGGCGGCAGGCGCTTGGCGGCGCTGTGTTGTCACTGCCGTCTGTTCAGGCTCAATCTACGGTTGTAGCTTTAGACGGGGGAAATATAAGAGCCTACTCTACCGCGGGAACTCCCATGTGGAATTATTCGGCAAGGGGAAGGATAAGCCCTTATGTTACGCGATCACGGGAAGGTACATCATATCTGTCAAGAACAAACGGCACACTGATAGCTGTTAACCGATCAGGGCGCGAACTGTGGCGGCGCGACCTTGACGAACCTTTATCATCAAGAGTAATTACAGGCTGGGACGGTAGAATATTCGCGCCAACCAATGGAAAAATTTATTGTTACACAGCCTCAGGAACACGTTTGTGGTCAAGAGTTTTGGAAGCGCCGTTTTTAATCGCGCCAAGATTAAACAGAAGCGGCGGAATTATCTTCGCGTTAAATAACAACGAAGTTTATCAGGTTGATCAATTCGGCAGCGCGCATGTTTGGATGTTATCAAACACTCCCGCTGTTTTACTTTCTATAGAACACCGTCAGGTAATGGTTTTATACACAGACGGAACAATGGAAATTCTCGGCTCCGCCGAAGACTGGTATATCGCGGCGCAAAGTTATTCAGATGTAATTACACTGCCGCGGCTTTCCGCGAGACCATTAGCGGCAATAGGCAGAGGAAACGAAATCGCGGTCACTTTGGCAGACGGCAGAGTTTCCTTTTTATCATTAAACGACAGACGAATAATATGGACAGGCGACAGCCACATGAGGGAAGGTGTTAACAGAAACAATCCTGTTACGGAAGTTGAAATGCTCTTTGATGACAGAGGCATTTTTATATTAACCAGAAACGGCGCGACAGGGTTTTCGCATAACGGCAGAAGGTTGTGGTTTAAATTATTGCAAAACACCGCCGCGATGCCAGCGTTTGGAAACGACGGTGTATTGTATTCGGGCGGAAGCGACTGGATACTTTACGCGTACAAAGTAGAAGACCGTGTTCTTCCGGAAAGAAACGCTTTATACGGACCTGTTCCGGACGGTTCTTACGGACTTGGACGCCCTCAACCCTTTTTAACAATTGATGTGCCGTTGAACGATTTTGAAACCAAACATAAATTTGATCAAATTGAAGCCGCGATAAACGCGGGAAATGTCGGAACAAATGAAGGAACCTGGAAATCATTTTTACTTACAGTTTCCGCGGGGAATTTTCCTATTCAATCCAGATTACAAGCTCTTAATATAATGGGGAAAATTGGGTCACAAGAAACTGTTCCCTGGCTTATCAATATTTTCCGCAATGATAACGAACCCTTAATCAGAGCCGCCGCAGTTACGGCAATCGGAGAAATCGGCGTTGATCCTCAAGGTGTCGCAATTCAAACATTTCTTTTTACATTAATACAGGGAATAAGAGACGAGCAGATTTTAATGGCAATGACTTCCGCTACAGGCGCGTTATGCCGTTTTTCAGGTCCTCCCTTAAGCGAAACAGGAGTGAGGATTCTTAATTTGCTTGCCGCCAATAACCAGCCGTCAATTGTAAGAAGGCAGGCAAACAGAGAACTTGATTCCCTCAGGTAAATGTACTATAATATGATATTAGGAGTTTCGTTGTGAAAATGCCAAAATTCAGATTTTTTTTATTAATAATCATTTTAGCCGGAATTACAGTTGTAGGTTACTCTCAGGTAAACAGGGACGAACTACAGGATCTTCCTCCTGTTGTATTTATAAATTATGAAGGTCCCCACGCTTGGGTTAACACAAGAGAAGAAATACGCCAGATCGGTGTAACACTAGGCCGGCAGATCAACGAAAGGGAAAGAGGTATCGCGGGAACTTTGGACGCGATGTCCTACGAAGAAAGAAGAACTCATTCATATAAATTTGAAATTGGAGCTATAAACCGCTACTTTGTAATTCATTGCGTATCAGGTCCTGACGGTAATAAATTAGACGCCGACATCCTGGGTCTTGGCGTAGACGCCGGGGTAGATCATATCCGAAACCTGCGTGTAATAATTCAAGGTTATTTACAATCGGCATATAATTACAGCGCGAGCGACGCGCTTTTATTGGCAGAATACATTACAGTTTACAACGCGGTTTATCGAGGCAACTGGGATTATTTTACAAATCGTTATAAATCTTTAGTTGTTGATAACCTGACAAGAGAGAGAGCCGGTCTTTCGATCCGTTACGATGAATGGCCCGGAAGAACATTGATAGTTATCCCGCTCGGCATCGGCGGTTTAAGTTCGGTTGATACTTCTACAATTTCCGACAGCAGAGTAATCGAAGAAATGCGAAGAGAAGATGATCAAAGCATTACTCAGCGTCAGGATATGGTCGACTTAATGGAAAGGGAAGCTGATGAAGCTGAAAGGCGGGCGCAGGCTGAACGCGAAAGAATCAGGGAAGAAGAAAGAAGATTAGAAGAACAAAGAAGACAGGCTGAACAGGAAAGACAGCGTCAGGAAGAAGAAAGACGCAGAATTGAACAAGAACGTGAAAGCGGAAATATAACCCAAAGAGAAGCGGAACAAAGACAAAACGAAATTAACAGGCAAGCGGAAGAAGAACGGCGAAGAGAACAGGAACGCCAAAATCAGGAAAGAGAACTTGATCAAAGACGTGATGACGCGCAAAGACTTGATGATTTTGCCGGAGACAGAATGGATGACGCTCAACAGCATCGTCAGACAATTGCCGATGATCAACAGAATGTAATAAATCAGGATACAACAGGCGGTGTACTTGGCATTACAATAGAAAGAACAGATCCGACAGCGATGGGAAGAATTGTCCGCATTAACCCGGTAAACGGAAGAGAAATAAGAAGGTCTCCTTTGGATACCGTTCATACAAGATCGGTAACATTTACAGGCGGCAGACTTATCGCAATCGCCGGCGAAAACAGAGCGCAGGGAGCGGTACGTCTTGTTGAAATAAATCAAAGCAGTCTTGAAATGGCAAAACAGGGTGAAGATGATATTAGAACAGGAAGTTTGATATGGGTTAACGGAAGTGATCTATACGCGATAACAGTTGACCTTAGAAACAATCAATGTTTCCTTGGACGCTTTAACTCGGACTTGGTATTACAGGCAAAATCTACAGTTCGTGTTCACCCCAACGCAAGCGTTTCAATACAACAGGGACGATTGTTAACACAACGTGAAGACGGCTCCGCGATGGCATTAAACCCCGCGGATCTGACAGAAGTTAGGTAAAACTTTAGATTAATTTCCATAGATATGGTCAAAGCCGTGGAGAAGTTCCTCGGCTTTTTCTTTACACGCTCCGCAAACAGTTCCAATTTTTGTCGCTTCCTGAAGCTGCTGCCAGCTTCGGCTGCCGTTTTTAAAAGCTGTTTCGATATCCTTGTCCGTTATTCCAAGACAATGACATATAACAATAGTTTCTTCTACAAATAATCCTGCGCGCCCTGTTTTATCCAAGTAATCGTCGATTGCGGCGCGTAAAGCTTTGTCGCCTAAAACAGAACAATGAATTTTAAAACTGGGAAGCCCGCCTAGTTTTTCTACAAGGTCTTCGGGTTTAATTTTGTAAGCGTCTTCGATATTCATTCCCTTGATTGTATCCGACAGCATACTTGTAGAAGCAATTGCGCTCGCGCAGCCGTAGGTTTTCCAGCGTACATCGGTTATAACATCATCATTTATTTTTAGAAGCATCAGCATTTGATCGCCGCATTTAATATTTCCTGTCTGCCCTTTGGCGTTATAATCGAAGGTTGATTCATCTTCCAATAACACATTTCTGGGATTTGTAAAATGATCTTTTACTATATCTGAATATATCCAGTCTGACATATATTTCCTCCATAACTTAGCGGCACAGATGCTTTTTTAACACGTGGACATCGCCCTTAACCTTGAAATAACAGGCGGCAGCACTTCAATTATATAATCAATATCTTCTTTTGTAATACCCCACCCCAGGCTAAAACGTATCGAACCGTGAGCGTATTCAGGTCCTGAGCCAATCGCCATAAGTACATGAGAAGGCTCGAGGCTTCCAGACGCGCACGCGGAACCTGTAGAAGCTTCGATTCCCAACATATCCATAGAAAGCAAAATCGCTTCCCCTTCCGCGCCAGGAAATGAAACATTTAATGTATTTGGCAGTATGTCTAACGGATGTCCGTTAATTTTGATATTTGGAATATTTTTTTCCAATCCCTGTCGCAATCTGTCGCGTAAAGCGGAAGTTTCTGTTCTGTATTTTTCCAATTCGGCTGCCGCCAATTTCGCGGCAAAACCAAAACCAAAAATACCCGCGTTATTGTAGGTTCCGGCTCTGAGTCCTTCTTCCTGATGACCGCCGTTTATAAACGGAAACAACGGAGCGCCTTTTTTTACATATAACGCGCCTACACCTTTTGGACCGTAAATTTTATGAGCGGAAATAGTCAGGTAATCAACATCCCAATCTTCGATACTAAGCGGAATTTTACCGGCAGCCTGTACCGCGTCAACATGAAAAAACGCTCCGGATTTTTTTACTAGAGCGGATATTTTTTTTATATCCTGTACAGTTCCGATTTCGTTGTTAGCTGCCATTACCGAAACAAAAAGCGTTTTATCGCGAAGAGCTTTTTCCAGCTCGTCGATTTTAAGTTTTCCGTATTCATCAACAGGAAGTATAAAAACTTTTTTACCTTCCTTTTGATAATTTAAGGCAATGTTTAATACACTTGGATGTTCAATAGCTAATGTTAAAATTTCATTGCGAATTAATTGAACTTTATTTAGCGCGGGACATTCAAGAATACGGTGCATCGTTTCAAACACCATATTGTTCGCTTCCGAGCCGCCTGATGTAAATATTATACTACCCTGTGTTTTATTTTTTAAACCGATTAAATCCGCGACAGCGGCTCTTGCCTGCTCTATTTTGGCTTTTGCCATCCTTCCCGATGTGTGCATGCTGGAGGCGTTCCCAAAAACTTCTAAATCTTCTATTATAGCGGCTTTTATTTCTGCTCTAAGTGGAGTTGTGGCATTGTAATCTATGTAAACTTTTCTCATTTTATTGATATGATAGCAAAATTGACAGAAATAATCAAATGTATAATGACAGGGTAAATTTTTCCTACTTGCCTTTCAATTCTTTTTTAACTTCATCAAGTCTTTTTATTAAAGTCGCGATTGTGCGTTCCAGTCTTAATTTTTCTTTTTCCAAAATTTCCACAGGATTGGCAGGTTCGTCTTTTCCGCGAACTTGTATCTTTACAGTGTCGGGGCTTTTTCCTTTAACTAATGCTTTTTCCGCGGCTTGCCGTTTGTCTTCGTCGCGGATGTTCGCGAGAAAACGCATGTTGTCGGCTCCTACTTCAGGGGTTATGTCGTACTCAAACATTTTAATCGCGGTGTTCGCGGCGGCTCTTGGAATGCGCAGCATCCTGTCAACATAATCTTCAAAGCGTACTCCGATTTCCGTGCAAAGATCGTGCGCTTTAATTAAATGTTTTCCCATTTCTTTTACTAGGTCGCCGTTATTTTTTAAATACTTTGTACGGATTACTTCTGTAAGTTTTATAAGTTCGGGCGAAACCGCGAACACGTCTTTATATATTTTTTTCTTTTCCGCTTTTTCGAGCAGGGCATGAAAGATTGCCCAAAACTCGGTATTGTGCGCTCTCGCGGAAAGTGTGCCGCCTCTCGCGCAAGCGTGTAAATGATGCGCGTATTCATGAATCGCGGTGTATAGTAATAAATTTTGTCCCGTATCATCGTTTTCAAAATTGCGGTTATGAATAATTATTTCTCTTGACGCTGGTTTGTAAAGTCCGTTAACTTTACCGCTTTTTTTTCCGGAATAAACAAGCGAAAATTCAAGCGGCGCGTCTTCTATCGAGAGCAGTTTTTCTTTTACTTTTTCCATATTCATATTAAACCCTCTTTTTAAATTTAGTTAATTTTCTATTTTTTCCATCGCGAGAGACGCGGCTGTTATACACGCTGTTTCCGTACGCAAAGCGCGCTCTCCCATAGACAGCCGTAAAAACCCGGCTTGTTCGAATAAGTTACGCTCTCTGTCCGACCAGCCTCTCTCAGGTCCAATCGCGATTACCGCGGGACGGCTCGCGGGGTTAATATGAAAAAATGACCCTTCCGGTCTTACATTGTCCATAACAAAAAGCTGCACTGTTCGCCATGAATCATCTTTTTCCCAGGGGCGTTCATTTAACCATTTATCAAGATTATCATATATCGATAAAAAAGGAAGTTGAGTATCACGAGCCTGCACCGCTCCTTCTATTAAAGCCGCTTTCGCTCCGCCGTCGGAAAATAAATTGGTATCACGGTAACTTTTTTCTCCCATGTCGGCGCCAAAAATATCGATAGATGATACGCCGATATTTGAAAGATCCCTTAAAAGACGGCGAAGCTGTATCGGACGCACAAAAGAAACTGCTATTCTTAACCGCAAGCGCGAAGGAGGCGGCTGAGTTGTTACGATACTTACATTAATCGAACCGTCAAAATTGATTTTTTCGATTGTACCCGTTCCGCGAAGACCGCCGAGTATTCCGGCTTCAAATGTATCGCCGCAGGTTTTACGCAAAACTTTTAAAAGATGAATAGTACGTTCATCCCGCCTCGCGAGAGCGCGCCCCAGTTCATGTTCTTCAAATAAAATGATATTCACAGTTTTATTATATCAAACTTTTCCAGCCTTGACAAAACAATTAAAAACAATAGAGAATTAAGTTTCGATGGCTTTTAATAAATTTGTTCATTTAAAATCTACTCTAACTTTCATAAAAATATTTATATTGACTCTATTGGTTTTATCTTGCGCGACAAGTTCCAGATCGTTTTTGGATATCGATATAGCTGTATCACAAGCCGATTTTTCATTGGCAATAGATACATTAAGAAGGAGCCAAACCGGAAACAGAGCGCTTTATAACGAAGGAAACGCCATATCATTATTTCTTGATAAAGGGCTCCTGGAACATTACGCGGGAAATTATATGGAATCATCGCAAGACCTTCAAAACGCCGAACGTTTAATAGAAGAGGCTTATACAAAAAGTATATCTCAGGGGTTTTTATCATATATTACAAATGACAATACAAAGGATTACCCGGGCGAAGATTTTGAAGATATTTATATAAATGTATTTAACGCGTTGAATTATTATAACAGGGGTAATATCGAAGGAGCGCTTGTAGAAATAAGAAAGCTTACTATTCCAAACGGTAAACTTGATTTACTGGCGCAAAGACATGAATATACCGATCCAAATACCGGAGCCAGTTTAAATGAAATGGCTCACAGAGAAACAGGTATAAATCAAATGCCGGAAACAATAGCTGTAAATTTTTCCAATTCCGCGCTCGCGCGTTACTTAAGCGCGTTATTTTATCAAGGTATCAATAATACCGATTCCGCTCGTATAGAGTTTGACCAAATTCAACGCGCTTATTCGGCGAACAGAAATATTTACCGGCACCGTATCCCCCGCGCTGTATCGGAAGCTCGAAATGTTCCTGATGATATGGCTAGATTGAATATTATATCTTTTACCGGGTTGTCTCCAATAAAAGAAGAAGCGTATATTATACATTATCTTCCGTTTCAGCATCCTGTATTGCGAATCGCTTCTTTAAAACTGCCTGTAATGGTTAAAAGACCAAGTATAATTAATAGAGTGGAAATTATTATAGAAGATAAAGGCAGATTCGAAATGGAATTGCTGGAAGATATCAGCGCGGTTATCGAAGAAACTTTTAAAGCGCGTTTTTCAAATATTCTGTTAAAAACATATATCCGCACACTCATAAAATATATTGTCGCCGATGTTTCCGCGATGGAAACTTTAAGAAGACAGGGAGAACTCGCGGGGTTTTTGGCGGCTGTGGCAGCCAGAACCGCGCTGGAAATTTCCGAAAGCGCCGATATCAGGATGTCGCGCTATCTGCCTGATAAAGCGTATATTGGCGGAATCAATCTTGATCCCGGAAATTATAATGTTATAATCAATTATTATCATGGAAATAGACTGATTTCCAGTGAAACGCGTTATAATGTTAATGTAAACAATAATGAATTAAATCTTTTACAATTCGTAAATTTAAAATAGGAGAAAAACATGAAAAGAATTTTATTTTTCGCTTTAATTTCAATTTTATTTATTTCCTCTTGCGGCACAACAGTAGAAAGGGTAGAACCCGGAACTCAGCCTGATTTAAGCGGCTTATGGAACGCGATTGACATAAGAATTGTTTGTGATTCTCTTATTAGAGATATGCTTTCAAACCCCAGGATCGACCAAATAATCAGGGACGCGGGAAACAGAAAACCTGTAATAATTGTAGGCAGATTCAGAAATGAAAGCAGCGAACATATCGATACAGGAATAATTTCAGAAATAATGGAGACTGCTATTTTTAACAGTGGAAGACTTGACTTTGTCGCTCCCGCTGGTTTAAGAGATGAAATACGCGCGGAAAGACAATCCCAACAGCAAAACGCTTCTCAGGAAACTGTCGCGAGAATGGGTAGGGAAATTGGCGCCGATTTTATGCTGACAGGAACTGTAAGATCAAATGTTGACAGGGGAGCAAATAGAACTGTAAGAACCTATTTTGTCAGAGCGGAACTTACAAATATCGAAACAAATGCCAGAGTGTGGCTTGGTGATAATAACGAAATAACAAAGATTGTAAACAGACCAAATAACAGATTATAATTTTTTATTTTGGCAGTTCGTAAAAAGTATCATTTTCGTCATATAATGCGCCTATTTTTTCCGCTTCTTTATTGGTTCTTTCCAATACGGTTTCTGTAACAAGCGCTCTAACTTTAAAACGCGAGGTTTTTGAAACAAGTATTCTGGCTCGTACGGCGGGGCGGCCGTTAACAGAAAATCCAGTTTCTGGCGACCAGGCGAACGAACAATTTCCGACGTCAATTCCAAACCGCCATGAAATTTTTTCATTCCTGATTATTTCTCTTACAAAATTACAGGCTTTATTTATCGGATGGTAAGATTTATCTATAGGAGAACCAAAACAAACCAATACAGTATCGCCTTCGTACCCTGCTATTACACCTCCAGCGTTAAATACAATTTTTTTAACTAACGAATAAAACGATCTTTTTACTTTGCCGGCGTCCTGTGACTTTTCGTTATCTTCCTTACCCAATAAATTATTTTCTTTAACCGCGATAACAGCGGCAAAAGCCGTATTTACTTCTGTTAAACGCGGACGGCCTGTTTTTATTAAATCACGGAGAACTTCTTTTGAAACAGATGATCTATAAGCCATGCGAAAATTGCTTGCCCTTAAATTTAAATAAATACATTTACAAATAAAAATTATTAATGTTCCTGTTAAAGAAGGTATTAAAACCATTAAAGGGTCAATCCAGAATGAATTAAATATAAAAAAACCAATAAAAATAAACGCCGATAAAATACTTAAAACTATTCCAACAGGCAAAAGAATTAATGGACGCAGATAAAAAATAATAATTAAAATTAATAATGTTATGGTAATAGACCAAAAAAGCGTGTATATATTATAGGCGGGTTTTATAAAAGCGCCTGTAATAAGTACATTGGCAAGAAGCGCGGAATATTCTGAATTAACCTTTGGTCCCATTATACAAAGAGACAACTCCAGCTCTTTTTTTAACTGTGAATGAATTATGGATAATTTATTATATTCGTTTCGCATAGTTTGTAAAATTTCGGCTAAACTATTTTTTCTGGTTATTAAACTGTTAAGCAATTCAATATTTGCCGAATCTATGTCGGAAATTTGTTCTTCATATTGATTTATAATACTTGAGTCCGAATTGCCGCTAAAAAAATCGTCAAGACTCTTTAAATAATTTACCCGTGAAGTTATCCAGGCGTTCCTGTTATTATTGTTAGGCGATCTGTATAATTCTTCCAGAAGCAGCTGTGAACGGTTATCCAGAAACAACGGTATTCTGTCAAGTGATGTTTGTGAAAATACCCGCAGTTCGTTTGCCTGTTTTAAAAGATCGCGCATATTTTTATCAGTTTCATCGTATAAACGGAAAAGTTCGATATCGATACCGCGGAAAGAAGCTTTGCCTGTTATAATATTTCCTTCTCTATCCAGCGGTATATCCAAATCTTTAGCGTCCTGAGAACGCAGCCATAAAATTTTTCCTAAATCTGTTGATTCAATTTGAGAAAAAGCGTAACGGGTTTTTAAGTATTCATATACAGGATGTTCGTTTAAAGTATTTGTATCTATGGGATTAACCCGTCTTAGTTTTCCATCCGGATCAAGGCGCGGTTTATAATCCGCGTTTATAAAATTTCCAAACACCGCGAAGGAACGCAATAAATCTTCGTCTCTGTCGATTAGCGCGGAAATTAAACGATCCTTGCCGTCATTTGCCAATTCCACTACTTGTTCGACAAATAAAGGCGCCTGCGCGGGATTAACATAACCCATTCTGATACCTTCAAACAAGTTTCTGATATTGGAACTTAATAAATTGTACTCATCATTAAAACGCCCGCGCACTTCCGCGTCATTAAACGCGATTGGCGATGAAGACGGCGACACCCTGCCTGTCAAAATTAAATTTGAAGCTTCCATTTCCGTTAGGGTCATTAGAACTATTAAAAGATCACTTCCTTCTATAAATTCATCAGTATTAATAATTAATATTTCGCCGGAAACAATGGGGGATTTATAATCAAGCAGAAAATCATAATGCAAACCTAACCTGGGACCTGAAAGAAAAGAGTTAAGAAAAAAAGCGGCTGCAACAGCGCAAACAAAACCGCCAAGTAACATTAAAAATGAATTTTTTATGGAAATCCGCGCAAACATTATATTTATTCTATCACTAACTCGCCGTTAAAAAAAGACCGCGATTGTGTTTCACCGTCAGGTAAAATTAAAATTTCGCCGTCGTTTCCAATCCCCGTTAGCCTGCCTTTAACTACCCTGCCGGAATCAGCCGCTCCTTCAATAAAAGCGACAATTTCATTCACTTTATAAAATCGTTTTTCCAGTAAATATTTCCAATCGAATGTATTATTTTTTATTTCGTCGAAAAGCCTGTTTAGAATTTTTTCCAAAAGACGCGAATTATCACTCGGGGGAATATCTTTATTTGCCACAAGTGAAATACTTGCAGCTTTGCCGCTTAAATTGGCAGGAAACTCCTTTTGCGATACATTTATTCCGATGCCAATATGTACATTTCCGCCATCAGCTTCGCAAAGGATTCCCGCTATTTTTTTATCATTTATAATTATATCATTCGGCCATTTTACTTTTACTGTATCCTTTAAATCTGGTAAAAAATCCTCGATGGCAAGTGAAACCGCCAGTCCAGCGCGTAAAGTAAGCGCTTGCGGTATATTTTCCATGTTTTTAAAACGCAGTAAAACAGTAAACATTAAATTTTTACCTTCTTCGCACAGCCACTGTCTGCCTTTAATTCGCCCCCTCCCTTCTTCCTGAAAATCAGCGAGTATAACAGTACCGTGCGGTTCACCGTTTAACGCGAGCTGGCGGGAAATATCCATAGTGCTTGAAACAATATCAATATGATAAACAGGCGCATTAAATGGATTGAATACTTTTAATGATTTCATCTTTATGTTATTATACCTTCATGAACATTGTATGTCTTGACCTTGAAGGCGTTTTAGTCCCTGAAATCTGGATTGAATTCTCTAAAGCAACCGGTATTCCCGAACTTCAAAGAACTACAAGGGACGAACCCGATTACGATAAATTAATGAAGTTTCGCATAGATATTTTAAATAAAAATAATCTAAAACTTCCTGATATTCAAAAAGTAATTTCCGAAATGGAACCGCTGCCCGGCGCGTTGGATTTCGCGAACAAACTGCGCGAAAAAACCCAGCTTGTAATCCTTTCCGATACTTTTGAACAATTCGCAAAACCTCTTATGTTTAAGCTTGGCTGGCCCTCTCTTTTTTGCAATACGATAAATTCTGATGATAGCGGAACTGTTACAGGTTTTACATTGCGCCAGCAGAACGGAAAAAAAGAAGCCGTAAAAGCATTTAAATTGATGAACATGCGTATATTTGCCGCGGGAGATTCTTACAACGATTTGGACATGATCCGCGAAGCACACTGTGGGTGTCTTTTTCACGCACCCGCGCAAATCCAAAAAGTCAACCCCGATTTAAAATGTTTCGATACTTATGATGAATTACTAACAATTATAGAATCTTTCCTAAAATAAATTCACACGGAGACACGGAGGCACAGAGTACACGGAAAAGATTTGGAGTATGAACTCCGTGCCTTTGTGCCTCTGTGT
>WQXE01000029.1 GCA_009784995.1 Treponema sp.
AAACATACCCAAAGCACTTACCCCGAAGCAGGTTGATTTTTTTATTGTTTGTTTGATAATTTAATGATACAATGTTCTATAGGTATGATTCGCGGTAAGTTTTTAATATTATTTTTATTCATTTTACTTTTTTCATTTTTCTTTTCTTCTTGTCATAATCCGTGGATGAAGGATGTTTGGGGTTTAAAAGTAATACAATTTGACGCTAACGGCGGCAGTCCTACTCCTCCTAAACAACAAGTATTAAGATTTGAACTAATACAAAAACCCGCAAATCCTGCAAAAGCAAACTATCATTTTGCCGGCTGGTACGTTGACAACGGCACTTTTCAAATTCCCTGGGATTTTAACAAAATACCCGCTATTGAATTAACGTTATACGCAAGATGGGTAAGTGAGACTATTGCCATAAAACAAGTAGCTGCAAGTTCAGGACACACCGTAGCAATAAAAACAAACGGCGAATTGTGGGTTTGGGGATGGAATGATTCTGGTCAGCTTGGTCTTGGCGATACAATAGATAGATTTATTCCTGAACAAGTTATCTTCCCGTAGAATTTGGTAGCTATTACCTTTTTTCGAGTTTATTCGATTTATTCGTGGTGTAAATTCACGAATTAAATAATCACTGAATGGCGCGTAACAGTTCTAACTGTTTAACCCCAGTATGGTTTCTAGATCGAGCCCTGTGATTTCGTGTACAAATTCCGGTGTAGAACCTTTTGCCAATAAATTTCTAGCAATTGTATGTCTTTCCAGTAATTTACTTTCTTCCCAAGCTTCGGCATGACCTTTTTCAAAACCTTCTTCACGAGCGTAATTAATTTCTGCGGTTCTGTCACACTGACCCATCATATATCTGGTGTATGCCCACATTTCTTCTTCAGATTGAGCGACATGCGCCATTCGTTCATCAGCTGTTTGTATCGTAGAATCCATTTTAACTACCTCCTGTAGAAGTTCTATAGGGCTTTCCCTGTCAAACCAGGCAAGCCATCTGCATAAAGGATCTTGTAACTTGTCCTTTATCTGTTTTTTATACTTTACCATGTTAATAAAGTGAATTTCCAGAGCGTCTGTAAGAATTATATCATGTTCGGTATCTTCACGCAAATGAAAACTACTGTGATAATTTTTGGTAGAAGGAAAGTCAAAATCAACAATATTAATAGCGATTACATTGGGTAACTCTATATAATCATGTCCTGATTTTAACTTACTTGTATATACCTTACTTAGGTAGAAAAGGCTCCTTCTGTCCATATTTTGTTTATTACTAATTTGGACTTCGATATTTACAAGCGAACCGTCTGGTAGCTTGGCTCTTACATCAAGAATACAAGATTTCCCACCCATAATTTCCGCCATAAAAGAAGTGTTTTCTTGAATTTCGACAGAAATATATTTATTATTTCCGGTTTTACCCAGAACCGCGTTTATGAAGCTCAAAAGTTGAACTTCATCACCTTTTTCTCCAAAAATTTTGTAGAAAAAGAAATTGTTTAGGGGGTCGAACTGTCTTTTAATGCCGGAAACAGTAGACCCAAAAGTTAAGTTTTTCATACACTTATATGGGGCAAAAGTACTGTTTTGCATGACCGAGATTGAAATTTTTAAAAAAAATTTTCAATACATACATTTTAGATACACAAAACATCTTAAATTATCTTAAAAAAAGACAAAAAATGGGTTTATTATCTTATTAATTTATAATATAATGAAAAAAATATTATGAACATAAGAAAAAGAATCCTAATTCCCATGATTACGCTTACAATTGTATGCTGCATTGCTGTCCTTGTCTCTTCTATACTACTTTTCCGCAGAGAGCTTAATAACGCCATGCAAGATAAAATCGATGTTGCTGTTAATGTAGTTAATAGCGAAATAAACGATTTATCCAATAAGGCATATCTTGCGGCAATTGCGATTTCTAAAAACCCGGATTTAATCGAAGCAATTGTAAATAATGACCACGAAAAAATCGTTTATATGGCTTTCGCCCTGCATGATATAGCTCCAATTGATTACAGCACGATTCTAGATACTAATGGCATTGTTTTAATAAGAACACATGAACCCGATCTATACGGCGATAGCATGGCGCATATCCCTCATATAAAATCGGCGATCGCAGAAAAAACCGAAGCTTATATAATTCAGGGTGTCACTATTCAACTGGGTGTATCAGTAGGCGCGCCGATATACGACGATAACATGAATTTTATAGGCATCGTATCTTTAGGTTTCAGGCTGGACAATCAGGATTTTGTTGAAAAATTAAACACACTCACTGGCTGCGAAATATCTTTTTTTAAGAATGACGAACGTGTTTCTACTACAATATTAAATGAAGATGGAACATATATCATAGGAACAAAAGCGGACGAAGCCATCAGTAATAGAGTACTATCAGGAGAAACATTTTACGACAGAATACAGATTTTCGGCAGGGACGTGCTTGCTCATTATTCTCCGTTATACGGCATAAATAACACAATTGTCGGAATGGTGTTTGTAGGTTTTTACACTGCCGAGGATTCCGGAAAAATATTATTTTTTATTATAAACGGAATATTAATAACACTGGCAGTCCTTGTAGTTTGTATTATTCTCGCGAGATTTATTTCCGTCGCAATAGAACGCCGTATAAATAAAATTAACCAGGATCTGGAAATTTCACTTGAAAAAACGCGTAAAGCCAATATTGAAACAAAAAATCTTCAAAAAATACTGGAAAATGAAAGCGCGGTACTTCAGGCGATGTTTAACTCTATACCGGATCTAATATTCTGCAAAGACAGAGAACATATTTTTACGCGTTGTAATAAAAGCTTTTTAAAATATTTTGGCAAAAAAGAAAATATGATTATCGGGAAAGACGATGTAAGCGGATTTGGAATCCCCGAAGAAACTCTGAAACAACTAAAAGAAATTGATCTCGCGGTAATAAACGAAAATAGAATATTTACACACGAAGAAAATATCCCTTCATTTGACGGAAGTATCGGGCTCTTTGAAACAAGCAGAGTTCCTCTTACGCTTGACGGCGAAGTAGTCGGCATTATGGGAATCGCGCATAACATTACAGAGCGCAAAGCGCGTGAAGCCGCGGAAGCCGCAAGCCAGGCAAAAACATCATTCCTCGCGAAGATGAGCCATGAAATCAGAACACCAATGAACAGTATCATCGGGTTTTCTGAACTCGCGCAGAACGATGAAATCCCGGAAAAAACCAGAAATTATCTTGGCAAGATACAGGACAGTGCGGAATGGCTTTTAAAAATAATTAATGATGTTCTTGACATTTCCAAAATTGAATCAGGAAAAATACAATTGGAAAATATTCCTTTTGATTTACCTGATATTTTCGCGCATTGCCAGTCGGCGATTATGCCAAAAATAAACGAAAAGGGTATAATGCTCTACTGTTATGCCGAGCCTTCTGTCGGAAAAAAACTTCAAGGCGATCCTGTAAGACTTCGCCAGGTAATCATGAACTTGCTGTCAAACGCGGTAAAGTTTACAAATACCGGCACTGTAAAATTTTTGGCATCTATTAACAGCGCCGATGAAAACAGTGTTACGATAAAATTTGAAGTAAAAGACAGCGGCATCGGAATGACTACTAATCAAATAGAAAAAATATTTGATCCCTTTGTACAGGCGGATGACAGCATTACGCGAAGATTCGGCGGTACAGGATTGGGACTGACTATAACCAAAAATATTATTGAACTTATGGGCGGCAAATTACATGTAGAAAGTATGCCTGACATTGGCAGCAAATTCAGCTTTGAATTGAAATTTAGTTTTATTGATGAAGTTGAAACAAAACAAGAAAAAATTATTATAGGCGATTTTGAAAAACCTAATTTTAACGGCGAAGTTTTAATTTGTGAAGATAACAGTTTAAACCAGCAGGTTATCTGCGATCACCTTTCCAGAGTCGGGTTAAAAACAGTTGTTGCTTATAATGGTAAAGATGGCTTAGATATAATAACACAGCGAATAGAAAACAATGAAAAACCTTTTGATTTAATTTTTATGGACATACATATGCCTGTTATGGACGGACTTGAAGCCGCGTTAAAAATTACCGCAATGGGTGTAAAAACGCCTATTGTAGCTTTAACAGCAAACGTTATGTCCAACGATTTAGAACATTACAGATTAAGCGGAATGTCCGATACAATCGGTAAACCTTTTACAACACAGGATTTATGGAAATGTCTTGTAAAATACATACCTGTAGAAAGTTATTCAATGATTGACAAGCGGCTGCAGTCGGCAGAAGATGACATCGCGCATAAAAAACGGTTGATCAATTTTACAAGGAACAATCAAGCCACATATGATGAGTTCCTTGAAGCTCTAAAAACCGGCGATATTAAACTGGCACACAGAATAACGCACACATTAAAAAGTAACGCGGGGCAAATCGACGAAAAGAAACTTCAGAAAGCGGCAGCGGCGGCAGAAGCCATGCTTTCGGAAGGAAAAAACCTGCTTAAAGAAGAACAAATAAAAAATCTGGAAACAGAATTTAAATTAGTTCTGGAAAAATTATCGCCATTATTGGCAGAAAATGATACGAATAATATTTTAAAAACATCTGATGCGCAAAAGATTCGCGGAATATTTGAAAGGCTTGAACCTTTGTTAAAAAACAGGAATCCAGACTGCGAAGATATGTTAAATGAAATTTATACAATACCCGGAGCGGAAGAACTGGCGCAATTAATTGATAAATTCAAATTTAAACAGGCGTTTGAAGAATTATCCAAGTTAAAGATAAAATGGGAGATGGAATAATGAGCGGCGATAAAAAATATAGCATCCTGATTGTAGACGATGAAAGCGCGAACATTAGCACATTAAAAACCATATTAAATTCTGAATATACTATTTACGCGTCAATTAACGGAGAAGAAGCTATAGAAGCGGTAGAAGAATTTATGCCGGATGTAATCCTTTTGGACATTATAATGCCGGGTATGGATGGATATGAAATTATAACCGCGCTTAAAAAATCAGAAAAAACAAAAGATATTCCCGTTATCTTTATTACCGGTCTTGACAGCGCTGACGCGGAAGAAAAAGGATTGGCTTTAGGCGCGGCGGATTATATAACCAAACCGTTCCACACCGCGATTGTAAAAATACGGGTAAAAAATCAAATTAATTTAATTGAACGATTCCGAATCGAACATGATTTAAATGTTGTATTAAAACTTCAATCGGAGCTTGTCAGCGCGAAAGAACTCGCTGAACGCAACAGGGAAATTGCCGAACACAGTAACAGGGTAAAAAGCGAATTTCTTTCGCGAATGAGCCATGAAATGAGAACGCCGATGCACGCGATAACGAGCGTAATGCATATAATTAACATGCACAATGTCCCGGAAAGCCTTAAAGAATTTATAGACGAAATGAAAAAAGCGTCGGATAATCTGCAAAATATGATAGATGATGTACTTGATATATCCAATATGGAATATGGAGCGTTTAAACTTTCCAACACGGTTTTTGACGCCGACGCCTTGTTCATGGATGTATTGCAAACAGCGTCTTATAACGCTGAAAAAAAACAGCAAATTTTTAAATCAAAACAGGATCCGACATTACCTTCTTTTTTAAACGGTGATGAAAAACGTTTAAAACAGGTTATAACCAGTTTATTGGCAAACGCTGTTAAATTTACTCCTGAAAAAGGCGAAATATTTTTTGAATCCGAAGTTATTAACTTTGATAATGGAATTATTACTCTTCAGATAACCATTTCAGATAACGGAATTGGAATCGCGAAAGAACAACAGGATAAACTTTTTGAACTTTTTGAACAGGGAGACGGTAGTACATCCAGAAAACATTTCGGTATTGGAATTGGGCTTCCATTATCCAAGCGTATTATCGAAATGATGGACGGAAAATTATGGGTAGAATCCGAGCCGGAAAAAGGCGCGACTTTTAATTTTACCTGTAAATTGCAAAAAGTATCATGATTTTATTTTAACTTTGTAAGAAGTCTGTCAAAACTGTCGGCGAATGTTTTAAAATCTTTTTTATTGTAGTTGGAAATTCTTACTATTTCCATTCCGTTTTCCGCTAACCCTACTGTAAAATTGCGAAGAGAAAGCAGTTCATTTATATTATTTGATGTAAAAACCCTGCCCCTGTCGTCTATTACATAAACTTTTTTTTCAACAAGACGTTTGGCGAGCGGTACGTCTCTTGTTATCGCTATATCGTTCTCTTCAGCGAGTTCTACAATGCGATCGTCAGCGGAATTTTCATGGCTTGAGCATATTTCCATTACAGCGCTTTCAGTTATGGGGATAGGACGGTTAGCCGCGAATATAACTTTTATACCAAGTTTTTCCGCTCTGCGTAAAACAAGTTCTCTTGCCGCTTTTGGACATGAATCGGCGTCGACGAGTATTTTCATTAATTTACATTATCAATAGAAGCGGCAAAAAGAGAAAAGTCTCCACTTAAAATCGCGGGTTCACTGTCTTTTGGAATAAAAAACGAATCTCCTTTTTTAAATGACATACCGCAAGTTATTAACTCTCCTTCAGTAACAATGCAAATAACAGGACCTCTTACCGGCAATTTAATTACGCCATTTTTCTTTACAGAAGTTAACAGGAATTCATTACATGGCGTATTATAACTAAAACATTCATCAGATACAGGAGGATTAATTATCCGCGGATAAAATGGTTCAAAAACAAGGATATTCATAAGTTCTTCTATATCGATATGTTTAGGTGTAAGCCCTCCGCGTAATACATTATCTGAGCTTGTCATCAGTTCCGCTCCAAATCCGCTTAAATAAGCGTGTGGAATACCCGCTGGAACATAAATTGCCTGACCCGGCTGTAATGTAATTATATTCAAATAAAGCGGTGATAGAATCGCGGGATCGTTTGGATAAAGAGAAGCGAACTTTTTTAAAAGATCGCGCTGTTCTTTAGAAATGGAATTGTTTGTATCATCTTCATTTAAATTATTAAAAAATGAACATATACTTTCTATTTGCGCTTTTGATAAATTAAAAAGCGCGCGAAAAAAATTGGAATACTGATTAGTTTTAATCTCATTAATTAAATCAGAAAAAATATTATCCAACGAAACAAAATTTTCAAAAGATTTAATAATATCATTAGGTTCTCTAAATCCTCCCATTAAAGTAATGGGAGTAATCGCGCAGATAATTTCCGGTTTATGGTTTGAATCTTTGTAATTGCGTTTTGGATCGTCTAATGATAATCCCGCTTTTTCTTCTTTTTTAAAACCTTCTTCCGCCTGTGTTTTATTCGGATGAGTCTGTATGGAAAGAGGTTTTTCTACCGCTAGCATTTTAAAAAGAAACGGAAGTTCACCCGCGATTTCTGTTAAATTAATTATTTTATCATTATTATCAGTAAAAACCTGAGACGGCGCGCCTTTGTGAGTTCCCATCCATAATTCAGCGTAAGGTTTATCATCATTATTTTTTACATTTAAGAATTGCGGAAGTAGTGTTTTTGATCCCCAATCATAGTGCATAATCTGGTTTTTTAATTTATATACTTTATTCATCGGGACAAACCTCTAACGCTTTATCAAGAGCGGCAATAAGCCGAAGCGTGCGGTTTTCTACTTCTAACGCTTCTTCTTTTGATTGTTTTAATTTATTAATTTCGTCACATAACAGAAAACCTGTTAAAACCGCGACATTTATGGGTTCTTTTATACCGGATATATTTTGTGTATTTTCTACAGCAGTTCTGTATTGCGACATTACCTTATCAAGATAATTTTCATCTTCATCGGCAGTTATGGTAAATGATGTTCCTAAAATATCCAGACATAATTTATTGGCCATTAATATCCCTTAAAAAATGTCCAGTTCTCCATCTGCGGGAGAACTATCGCTTTCCTTCTCTGATTCATTAATTTCAAAACATTCCTGCTCATCATCTTCAGAAGGTTTTTCTTTTTTAACGGCGGGTTTTTTTTCCGGTTTTTTATCTTTTAAACTGTTTTCAAACGCTTCTTCAAACTGGCTTAGACGGTCAAGAGCGGCGATAATTCCATCTTCTATCCGCCCTTGATCTTCTTTAAAACTCATAACAAGCACTTCAAGCTCGTCCAATCGTTTTTGATTTTTATCCAGCTTTGCCTGCAAACCCGCTTTTTCGCTGTTAAGCACGGCATTCTCTTCTGTTAGACGCTCAACATAATCAATCGCCTTGGCGACCCTAACTTCAAGTAATTGGACTTGCTCAAGGCTAATCATGTTTAAACTCCGCTGTTTCCAACTGCCGCCTGGGAAGCTAAAGCATCCTTTGCCTTTTCTACAATTGTTTTAAAAGCGGCATTATCTTCTGACGCTAAAAACGCGAGCGCTTTTCTGTTAATTGTAATTCCCGCTTTATCAAGACCGCAGATTAAACGTGAATAGGAAATTCCTAATTCTCTGCAAGCGGCGTTAATTCTGATTATCCAAAGTTTGCGGAACTCGCCTTTTCTGTCTTTTCTGTCACGATACGCGTAAGCCATGGATTTGGTGACGGCGTCTTTTGCCGTTTTAAAGTTAGAACCTCTTCTTCCCCAATAACCTTTAGCTTGTTTTAAAATTTTCTTTCTGCGGTTTTTTCGTTTTGAACCGTCTATTGCTCTTGCCATATAATTCCTCTTTTAATAACTCAACCGTAAGGTAAGAGCTGTTTTCTGATTACAGGTACATTATCGTCGGATAAAATTCCCGCATGACGCAAACCCCGTTTGCGCTTTGATGACTTTTTAGTCAGGATATGGCGCAAATTTTGTTTTTTATACTTTACCTTGCCTGTTCCGGTAAAGGAAAAACGCTTTGCCGCGCTTTTTTTTGTTTTCATCTTAGGCATATAACACCCCTTAAAAATATTTAACCAACCCTGCGGAAACTGCCGGTTTATTTTTTGCCTTTTGGTCCCAAAACCATCGACATAAAACGACCTTCCATCGCGGGCGGTTTATCCATAACATACTCTCCTTCGATACGAGAAAGCACGTCTTTCATTACATCATAACCAAGCTCGGTATGGGCTAATTCACGACCCCGGAAACGAATCGTTACTTTTACCTTGTTACCGTCGATTAAAAATTCTTTTATATGTTTCGATTTAAAATCCAAATCATGATCGTCGATCTTCGGCTGCATCCGAATCTCTTTGAGTTTCAGGAGTTTCTGTTTTTTCTTGGAATCCCGAAGTCTCTTTTCATTTTCAAATCTAAACTTACCATAATCAAGAATCTTTACAACTGGAGGAACCGCCTGCGGCGCTACCTCAACAAGATCCAAACCTGCTTCTCTGGCAAATTCAAGCGCTTGTGATACAGACAATATTTCCTGTTCACCGTCATCCCGGATTAGACGGACTTCTCTGGAACGAATCTGTTCATTTACACGCAAATCTTTCTCTGCCAACTGGCCTCCTTGTAACTTGTGTATTTTAATAATATAGATATATTACAAAAATACTTTACCTTTTGGTATTTTATCAAATTTTAATATTCTTTGTCTATACGTGTTTTTCAATCATTGTGCCAATTCCTTCATTTGTAAACAATTCAATAAGTATGGCATGGGGCAGGCGGCCGTCGATAATATGGGCTTTTTTTACCCCGCCGTCCAATGCAATGGCGCAACAATCGGTTTTGGGAATCATGCCTTTTGTGATAATACCCTCTTTTTTTAGGTTTTCAAGCTGCTGCCTTTCCACAGATTTAATTAATGAATTTTCATCATTTATGTCCCGTAGAATTCCCCGAATATCGGTCATTAAAACAAGTTTTTCAGCGCTCAGCGCGGCGGCGATTTTAGCGGCGGCGATATCGGCGTTTATATTGAGTGATTTTCCTTCCTCTTTTTCCCCAATACCGTAAGCCACTGACGATATAACAGGGATAATACCGGAATCCAATATCGAGTTTAATATTGATACATCAACCTGTTCGATTTCGCCCACAAGCCCTATGTCTAAACCGTCTTTGTTAAACTTTTTCGCCTTTAACATTCCACCGTCGATTCCGCACAAACCGATTGCCTTTCCGCCTTTTTTTTGAATTAAAGCTGTAATTTCTTTATTTACCTTGCCGCATAAAACCATTTGTACAATGTCCATTGTTTCTTCGTCGGTGTATCTAAGCCCGTTTACAAAGCGGCTTTCTTTTCCTATTTTTTTTAACATCGTTTCGATTTCGGGACCGCCGCCATGTACAAGTACGGTTCTAATTCCGACACACGCCATGAGAATTACATCTTCTATTACAGCGGTTTTTAATTCATCGTTTAACATGGCGTTACCGCCGTATTTTACAACGATAGTTTTATTGTGAAAATTTTGTATATACGGCAGGGCTTGAACCAGAATTTCCGCCCTGTTTTTATTTGATTCACTCATGACCTGTAATCTCCGTTTATTTTAACATAATCATATGTAAGGTCGCATCCCCAAACAGACGCTGCCGCGCTACCCTCTTTCATACTAATTAATATTTCGATTTCTTCTTTGGATAGTATTTCTTTTGCTTTTTCTTCGCTAAAAGATACACTTCCGCCATTTTCGCAAACTGTAATTTCTCCGGCTTCACTTTTAAAACTTACATTTACATTTTCCGGTAAAAACTCAACTCCCGAATACCCCATAGCGCATAACACCCTGCCCCAGTTCGCGTCCGCGCCAAAACAGGCTGCCTTTACAAGACTTGATGAAGCTACAGATTTCGCGATTATTCTCGCGTCTTTTTCGCTTTTCGCGCCGCTTACGGTAACTGTAACAAGTTTTGTCGCGCCCTCTCCGTCACGCGCCATCATTTTAGCAAGCGAAACGCAAACAAACTCTAAAGCATTACTAAAAACCTCATAATCGGCGCTGCCAGTCGCGATTGGCGCGTTTGCGGCTTCGCCGTTTGCCATTATAATAATCGTGTCATTTGTGGAAGTATCACCGTCAACTGTTGTGCAATTAAACGATCGCTCAACAGCATTTCGCAAACTTGAATTAAGCGCTGATTTTTCCACTGCCGCGTCTGTTGTAACAAAAGCAAGCATTGTCGCGTGCTTCGCCGAATTATTCGCGGCAGCCATATCAGGATGAATCATGCCAGAGCCTTTTGCCATCGCTCCAATTCGTACAGGTACACCGTTAATTTCTATTTCTACGGCTATTTCTTTTTTGCGAATGTCAGTAGTCATAATCGCTTCAAGCGCGTCTAGGTGTCCCTGTTCATCAGAACGCAAACTATTTTTTAAAACGGAAACATTTTTTTCTATTAAATCGATTGGAAGCGGCACGCCAATAACGCCTGTAGAGGCTACCGCGACTTCTGATGTATCAATTTGCGATTCATTTGCGATAGACTGTACCATGCGTTTCGCGGCATCCATTCCGGCTTCGCCTGTACACGCGTTCGCGTTACCGGAGTTGGCAATAATAGCTCGTAACTTTTCGCCTTCTATATTTTTTTGCGTTAGCTGTACGCTTGCTGCTTTTACAATATTTTTTGTAAACATCGCGGCAGCATCGCATAATTTATCCGAGTAAATAAGAGCTAAATCTTTTTTTGAGGAGCTTGGTTTTATTCCGCACCTTATGCCGCCAGCGGAAAACCCCTTTGGCGCGCACACCCCGCCTTTTATTTCTGTCACACAAATCTCCTGATAAATAACATATATTTAAGAAAAAAACCACAGAGGACACGGAGTTTCATCGAACCTTTGGTTCGCGAGTTCGTAGTACGAAAACTCCTTCTTCCTCCGTGTTACTCCGTGTACTCCGTGGTTAAATCTTCTTCCTCCTAAAAAATCATTGGGATGGCTTTGAGGCCGTCTGTTTCATCGAAACCAAATAAAATATTCATGTTCTGTACCGCCTGCCCCGCCGCTCCCTTAACCATATTGTCTATGGCAGTCGCTACTATTAACGTAGAGCCGTTAATGTCTACATGAACGGAAATATCACAATAATTTGACTGGCGAACGCGGTTTGTCGCGGCAGTTATACCGTCAGGCAGTACCCGGACAAACGGTTCGTCTTTATAAAAATCGCTGTAAAGCTGCCGTATTTCTAAAGTTTTTTCTTTTATTTCTTTTGGCGTTACACGCCATTTTTCCGACAACGGAATATAAATTGTGCTTAAAATTCCCCTGTTCATGGGTACAAGGTGCGGTGTAAAAATTACCTTAGGCGCCTTAACGCCGGCAGGTGTCATAGCTGCCATATATCTTGCAATTTCAGGCGAATGTCTGTGGGACGCGATTTTATACGGCGCCGTAGAATCGGCGCATTCACTGTAATGAAAAGACCTTGCTGGCTCCCTTCCACCGCCTGAAGTACCTGATGCGGAGTTTACGATTATCGGCATATCATAATCACAGACAAGCTCTTTAGACAAAGCGGCGTATACACCCAGCAACGCACCTGTCGGGTAGCAGCCCGGGTTACCTATTACAACGGCACCCTTTGCTGCTTGTTCTTTAATTTTTTGCCTGTTTAATTCAGGAAGCCCATAAACCGAGTCTTTGTGCAAATTTGGAAAATCATATTTTTTGCCGTACCAATCGTTAAAAACATCTTCGTCATCGCCAAAGCGAAAATCAGCGGAAAGGTCGATATAGTGAATTTTTCTCTCGATACAGGCGGCGGCATATTTTTCGCCTACTCCGTGCGGTAAAGCGGAAAAAACCACATCCGAAGAGGCGATTACATCTTCGGCTTTTTGAAGCACAGCGTTTACCCTGCCAAGAAAATTGGGATAAATATCTTCCATCTTTTCGCCTTCAAAGCTTACAGAGGAAAGATTAAAACCTGTTATTTTGGAATGCCCGTTAAGGAGCCTTAATAGTTCGGCTCCCGCGTAACCTGTAGCGCCAATAATTCCCGCAATCATAGTATTATTTTACTTTTTTAGCCATATATGTCAATTGATGTAACATTATATGATGTTACTCTTTACATAAATCGATTGTTTAGTTATATTATGACAATGAATAGAATTTTAGTAATATTGGCCGCGGCGCTTTTATTTTCCGCGTGCCAAACGACTGTTAACATAAGCGAAGATATGTCCTCCGCCGAAATAATCCAGCGCGCGCAGGAAGCGATGGACAGAAATAACTACAATATCGCCATTCAATATTATCAGGCGCTGCATGACCGCCACCGCAACAGCATCGACCTTGTTATCACCGCAGAATATCACATAGCCCACATTCATTATAAACAAAGAAATTACGAACAGGCGCGCGAGGGTTTAAACGGAGTACTCGCCTACTACAATACCCCGGATGAGGTTTTACTCCCTCAGCATTTTAAACGGTTGTCTCAAATTGTCCTTGAAAGGATTGATGACCGCGAAACCCGCCGTTAGTTATCCCTACTTATATTCCGGCAGCCAAACCTTGTGAGCTTCCAGTAGTTCATCTACCATCGATCTGATGTCGTCCAAAGAAAGTTCCGCGGCGGTGTGAGGGTCTAACATAGCGGCATGGTAAACGTGTTCGCGCTTTTTAGTGTACGCCGCTTCGATTGTTGTTAGATGCACATTAACATGTGTCATATTCATCGCGGCAAGGTGAACGGGAATTTTTCCTACATGACACGCTCTTATGCCGGTATTGTCAACAAGACAGGGGATCTCTACACAGGCTTCTTTGGGCAAGTTTTCGATGCAATTACCGGAGTTTAAAACATTTCCGCCTATTTTATACGGGGTACCCGTAACAATCGATTCCATTATGTAAGACGCGTATTCATGCGATCTATTGTGTTCCAATGAATCAACCTTGGCGAGATTTTCATACTCGGCTTTCCAGCCTTCGATCTGTTCGATACAACGGCGCGGATATTCGTCTAACGGAATGTTGAAATCGCCGATTAAATTCGGATATTTTGATTTAATATAAAAAGGACTGTATTCGGCATTGTGTTCGCTGGATTCTGTGCAATAGTATCCAAGTTTATCGATATAATCATAACGAACCATGTCCCAATGTTTTTCGCCGGCGTTTTTTTCTTTCGCTCTTTTTCTAATTTCGGGATATAAGTCTTCATTATTTTTACCGCGAATATCCAAAAGCCATCCCATGTGATTGATGCCGGCGATCAATTCTTTACAGCCTTCAAGTTTGTCACCCATTCCAAGCGATTCAAGCAAGTGCTGAGAACATACCTGCACACTGTGGCAAAGACCGACAGTTTTCGCGTCTGTATATGTTTGAATATATCCTGTTAACATGGACATTGGATTCGTATAATTTAAAAACCACGCGTCCGGGCAAACCTTTTCCATTTTTTTCGCGAACATTTCCATTACAGGAATTGTACGTAACGCGCGCATTATTCCGCCGATTCCCAATGTATCACCGATGGTTTGGCGTAGTCCGTATTTTTTTGGAATTTCAAAATCCGCGATTGTCGCCGGGTCGTATCCGCCAACCTGAATCGCGTTAACGGCAAAAGCGGCGCCTTTTAAAGCGCTTTCAAGATTATCAAGACCTGCGTAACAGGTAATTTTAGAAAAACCGCCTTTACTTTTATTTATCGCACTTAAGATTTTTTCGCTTTCTTTTAAACGCTGCGCGTCGATATCATATAAAGCCAGTTCACATTCCCTTAACGCTTCGCTTGACATACAATCACCCAATACGTTACGCGCGAATACCGTACTTCCCGCTCCTAAAAACGCGATTTTTAACATGATTCACTCCTGTTTAATTATAATTATTGTAACGGCGCGAAATAACCTGTATTATCCCGCCCCGATCTTTCCATTAAATATACTTCTGCTTCTACAGAAAGCCAAGCTCTTCCAAAATCTGTAGGCAGCCGTGAATTATATGTAAAACTGTAAAGCCCGTTTGGAGTTTCAGCCGCGCTTTTAATTAATTCACCTATGCCGCGCGGACGGTAAAGGTGCATGGCTTTACCGCCTGTTTCTCTGCAAAGATATTCGATACCAGCGGAAATCTGCCCGCCGCCGATTATAATAGCGTTAAACACAATTCCGTTATTCGCGAGATACGCCGCCATTTCTGATAGGCTGTACTGTTCAAACGCCAGTTCTCCCAAGCCTCCAGAGCCGACATAAACGACTGATCTTTTTGGTGAAGCTGTTAAAAGATCCGTCGCGGCAAGGCGCAAGCCAAGGTCAAAACGCCAGCGTTGATTGTAAGAATCGGCGGTTCCGCGAACGGCGTTTTCAAGGGAGTTTTCATGCTGTTCTCTTCTTGGCTGTGTACTCGCTGAAATAACAGATACAACTTTGGAATTACCCATTTCTTGCAAAGCGCGGTTAATATCACGAGAAGCGGCGGCAAAATCATCGCGCATTCTGCTGGTGGCATCAGACCTTTCAACCAGAAGTGAAATATCGGCACCCTGATAACGAAAACCGGGCATTAGCATTGTTTGATTATTAACAGGTATGCCGTTTTCGGTTATTAAAAAATTATTATTATCAAGTCCAAGTATTGGACGGCGCAGTCTGTCTTCTACTGTTAATTCAACTGTTACCTGCGGGAAGTTTTGTGAATTTACGTTTCGTATCTGCACAAAGAATCCGGAAGCGATATCATCAAAACGAGTCATAACGGAAACTTCGCCAGCGACAAAATTAGCCGCGACAATGTTTCCGTTCCTGTCCATATCCGCGCCTGTTATACGTACACGTTCAGTACCAGCGAGACCCAATTCGCGGACAATCGCTGTATCTGGATCAATCTGTAAAAACCTGTTACCGTCGGCAAGAAGCAAAGTACCGTCTGATAAAAACCTAAGGCTTTCAGGTCCCATTAAATCATATACAGCAAGAGGACCTAAATAATTTCCGTTTGGATCAAACATATAAATTACTTTCGCGGCGCTGTCTGTTATATAAATTCTTCCATTACCCGCGGCAATTCCTGTTGGAGAAAGCATTCCGGGAAAAATAGCGCTTCTTAATCCGAATGAAATAATAAACATTCCATCCGGATCATATTTAGTTATCCGCCTGTTACCATAATCTACAACATATAAATATCCGTCTTCATCGATTGTAAGATGTTGAGGTCCGACAAGCTGACCATTACCTAATCCTCTTGAACCGATATAAGAAAGCCAGTCACCGTTACTGTTTAAAACACTTATTCTGCCGCCGCGAAATTCAGACAAATACATTCGTCCGTCCAGTCCGCGCGCCAAATCGTAGGGACGGTCAAAACCGTTAAGCGGTCCTCTTCTTCTATCTCTGATAATTCCGTTTACATCAACTCTTAAAATTTCATTACTGCCATACGCGACAATCCATATAGAGCCGTCGTTATTTGGCAGAACTGATGTAGGTTGACGGTACAGTACTATATTTTCATATCTGCCGGGATATCGCCCCGCTCCTACATAACGCACTCCATCGTCGGCAATTGGCATTAAAAAACGCCTGTTAGCTACAGTTTCTATTCGCGCGTTTAAAAGCATCCCTGTGCCGGTAGTTCTTCCGTAATTATTTAACGCCGATCTCCATTGTCTTAAAGCTGTTTCTTCAAAACCGGAACGATAGTAAGCTTTTCCAAGCCAGTCTAAAATAAGCGGCTGCCCCGGACGGAAAGACAGCGCCCGTTCAAAAGAAAGAATCGCTTCGTTATACGCGAATCTGTTAAAAGCCTGTACTCCAAGCCTGAACTCTTCGGCTGCAAACAGAGCGTCTGCTCCCGTACCCCCCGTAACAGGCTCCTGCGCGGAAAGACTGAAAATAATAAACAATAAAATAAAAAATAGAGAATTTAATCTCGCAGAGACGCAGAGACGCAGAGAATTCAAAGGAAGACTGGAGCTTTGCGCCTTTGCCGAACCTTTGGTTCGTTGTTTGCGTGAGGTCTTATGTAATTTATTTTTTAAAAACCTTTTTATCACCTTGAATCTCCTGAGACGATTTTAAAATGCTTTTTTATTGTCTCTTCGTTAGGCGCAAGGTCTAAAGCTCTTCTAAGCCACGTACGCGCTTCTATCGTTTCGCCGCTTTTGTAATAAGCCCAGCCAAGTGAATCAAGGTACGCGGGGCTTTGAGGTTTTACATCTACCGCTCTTCTGCATAAGCGAAGAGCGCGCATTACATCCAATCCTGAATCCGCCAGTATATACCCCATGCTGTTTAAAGCTGTGGCGTTATCAGAATCAATTTCCAGGGTTTTTTCGTAAAGTTCTATCGCGTTTTTATTTTG
>WQXE01000030.1 GCA_009784995.1 Treponema sp.
TATGAATTAATGGCAGAAGGCGCGTTGGAGTTCGCGGATTATAATTCAAATGTAAAAATAAAAATATATGAAGCGGGAATGAATCAATCGCAGTGGGAAATGCAATTGGCGGAAATGGTTTCCGGCGGTGAATATGATGTTGTGATAGGTTCTAATCCTTCACTTCCTGAAATTTGCGTTAATGTTTCTAAATTATTTCCAAATCAGAAATTTATTATAACAGACGCTGATTTTAGCGGCCATAACCGGATAAGAACATACAATTATAACCAATATGAGCAATCGTTGTTTTTGGGATATTTGGCGGGACTTATAACTACCGGCAATATGCCAAATGTTAATAATCAAAGAAAAATTGGCTTCATAGCGGGGCAGGAATTTCCACTTTTAACAAGACAAATGGTACCCGGTTTTTTAGAGGGAGCAAGACTTGTAGACCCATCCATTGAACTTGATTTTCGTGTAATTGGTTCTTGGGCAGACGCTAATAGAGCGGCGGAACTCGCGACATCCATGATAAATTCCGGGGTTGATGTTTTAACCGCGATCGCTGGAGGAGCCGCGCAGGGAATGATTAAATCCGCCGCGGATAACGGCGTGTATATTGTTTGGTATAATACAAATGCCTATCACCTGGCTCCCGGTGTTATTGTAGGCTGCGGTTCAATGAATCAAAAAAAACTTGTAATGGAAATCCTAAACGATGTTTTAAATGATAGAGTTGAATATGGCATTTCAAAAACAATTGGAGTAAATGAAGGTTATCTGGAATTTATATTTGATGAACCGGGATATCAAAATCTCCCTGAAGATATAAAAGAAAGATTTGAAAGTTTTATTTATAAATATTTCTTAAAGTAAAAAGATATATTAATGTATGAACGCGTTAGAAATAAAAAATGTTTGTAAACAATATCCGGAAAGAAATTTAAAAGCAAATGATGATATAAGTTTGTACCTGAAAAAAGGAGAAATCCTTTGTATCGCGGGTGAAAACGGCGCTGGTAAAACTACTTTAATGAAAATTCTTTGTAATCTTGAAAAACCTGATTCTGGAGAGATAAAAATAAACGGTTATATCGGCATGGTACATCAGCATTTTAAACTTTTTCCTGAATATACTGTCGCCGAGAATATTGTTTTGGGAAAAGAACCAAAAAAATTTAAAATATTTTTTGATAATAAAAAAGCGGATTATATTTCTAAAAAAATTATAGAAGAAAATAATTTTTCCATTAAGCTTAAAACAAAAGAAAAAATTAAGGATCTAACAGTAGGAGAAATGCAGCAAGTGGAAATTTGCCGTATTTTATATCAAAATTTTGATATTATTATACTTGATGAACCAACTTCGATACTGACTAACGAAGAAACATTATCATTATTTAATACATTAAAAAAACTCGCGGATAATGGAAAATCAATTATATTTATTACTCATAAATTAAATGAAATAAAACAAATAGCAAACCGTATTGTAATACTTCGTCAGGGTAAGTTAATAAAAAGTTGTGATATTTCAGAGATTGAAACAGAAGAAATTAATAATTTAATGATAAATAGTGATTTTAAACCGGAGTCCTTTTCTCTTCCAGAGCCTGTGGAAAATAAAAAAGCGATATTAACATTTGAAAATGTTACCGTAAAACGGCTTGGACAAAAACGTCCATTACTGGATAATGTTTCTTTTTCAGTCAGTTCAGGAGAGATTTTGGGTTTTACAGGTGTCGGAGGAAACGGACTTGGCGTTATTGAAGCCGTTTTAGGCGGTTTTCTACAGCCAAAATACGGAAAAATCCTATATAAGAAAAAAGATATAACAGGATTTTCTACACATTCGCTTCGAAAACAGGGTTTAACATATGTGCCGGCAGACAGAATAAGGGTTGGAAGCGCTCAAGAAGCGACAATAAAAGAAAATATAATAATTAATTATGAAAAAAAACACTCGCCCGATGAATATTCAAAATGGCTAATAGAAAAAAATAATATTGACGCGCCGGATATAAATAAAAAATGTAATACACTCTCAGGGGGTAATTTACAAAAACTTATTATTTCAAGAGAAATAGAAAGTTTCTACAATAAAAATATCAATATATTAAATAGTTATATTGTTTTTTCTGAACCAACATGGGGTTTGGATTCGGCTTCAAGCGGTTTAATTTTAAAAGAAATTGATTTAATCAGAAAAATAGGAGCCGCGGTAATTTTAATTTCTACAAATTTAAACGAAGTAAAAAAACTCGCTAATCGTATCATTGTAATGTACAAAGGCAAAATCGCTGACGAATACATTAATAATAACAGGAACAGTGAATGAAAAATATTAAAAAACTTTTGCCGTTATTAATGATACCTGGTATTTCTATAATTGTTATAATTATACTTATATTTATTTTCAGCGATACTCCGGTTAGAACAATTTATTTTTTCTTTATTGGACCTTTTAGAAACATTTTTAATATTGGAAATTTGTTAAACGCGTCTGTTCCATATATTTTTGGCGCGTTAGGAATAATTATCGCGATGAAAGCCGGCAGCCTTAACCTTGGAGGAGAAGGGCAGGTTTATCTTGGCGCTTTTATTACATTAATTACAGCGCTTTATCTTGGCTCAATTGGTATAAGCGGTTTATTTGGAATGATATTGGCTTTAATGGCGGGAGCTTTTTTTTCTGGTTCTGTTACGGCAATTAGCGGTATTTGTAAGACAAAATGGAATACTAACGAATTAATTACGACTTTTTTGTTATCATGCGCGATTATTCCGATTGTTAACTATTTAATAACAGGACCATTTTTGGATCCGGATACTTCACTTGTATCAACAAAAAAAATCGCGGAAAACATGCGCCTTCCTTTTATATTAAGACCCTCGAATTTAAATACAGGTATATTTGTTTCATTTATTTTTGTTTATTTAACGCGTTTTTTTCTTAACAAAACTAAATCCGGATATGAAATAAGAATGACAGGTTTTAACGAATTATTCGCGCGTTACGGCGGAATAAATGTAAGGTTTAAAACAATTCAATCACTTACATTAAGCGGTTGTCTTTACGGTATAGCAGGGGGAATAGCGGTTTTGGGAACACATCATGCCGTAATAAAGGAGTTTTCAGCGGGGTTGGGCTGGGGAGGCCTTACAGTCGCGCTAATCGCTAATTTCTCTCCCGCCGCCGTTATTCCTTGCGCGATTTTTCTAACATGGATAAATACCGGAGCCAGAATAGCGATGCAAAACACAGGACTTACTTTTGAAATAGCGTACATAGTTCAGGCTGTTATTTTTCTGCTTTCTACAAGTTTATATATCAAAAATTTATTTATACAAAAAGGAAAAAAATAATTATGGAAAATATTTTTACCTTTATAAAAAGTTCAATCATCATTATGATTCCTATTTTTTTCGCGTCTATGGGAGGATTATTCCCGGCTCTCGCCGGAAAGTTAAATATCGCGCTGGAAGGTCTGCTTTTAATTAGCGCGTTTTTATCGTTTACTGTTTTTTTCTTTACCGGTTGTATGGCAGCGGCGATATTTTGCGCGATAATAGGCGCGAGCGCTCTTGCTATTTTACATGTCTTCGCTGTTTTTAAACTTCGAGCGAATTTATTTATATCGGGTATCGCGATTAATTTGCTTTCAAGCGGTCTATGCGCGGTACTTTCTATTAATTTTTTTAATACAAAAGGAGTTGTTTCCGTAAATAATACGCCTCCTTTTCTTTTTGAATGGTATATTGTTATAGGATTAATTTTATTGGTTATTTCCTGGTTCGCGATTTATAAAACTCCTTTTGGATACAGGCTTCGCGCCTGTGATAAAAACGCGGATTCACTTGTTTCATTGGGAATTAATCCGCGAAAATATCAAACAATCGCGATCATGATTTCCGCGTTTTTCTGCGGAATCGCGGGCTCTTTTTTAAGTCTTAATTTAGGAGCGTATGTTCCGGAAATGTCAGCAGGCAGAGGCTGGATTGCTTTAGCGGTTATATTTTTGGGTTTTCGTAAACCTTTAGGTTTATTAACCGCCGCTTTAATTTTTGCCGTCGCGGAAGGGTATTCCAATTACGCTCAGGGTTTTTTCGAAATTCCTTCAGGTTTTATGCTTGCTTTTCCGTATATTTGCTCATTATTCGCTATAATTGTTGTTTCTATCATTCCCAAAAAATCAACTTTGTAGTATTATAATAAAAATTATGGGTTTTCCATTTAATATTTTTAAGAAAAATAATTCACAGGCTCTTTCTGTTAAAGATGATTCAAATATGCCGTCCGAACAGGATCTTATTAGAGCGGGCGCTCTTTTGGCGCGAGAGAAGAATTTTAAGGATATGGTAAATATATTCGTAGAGCACGCGCAGGATATTTCAAGAGCAGATCTTTCCGCTTTTTATGTTTTAAAAGACCCTGATGATAAAAAAAGCGATTTGAAATTATATTATAAAAGAGGAAGATATTCGGTTCCGGATATAATAAACGGTAATATTGAACTTGTTAATTTTTTACGCGATTGCAGGGAAGCGTTAATTTTTAATAATAAATCTGATGTAATAAAAAATAAATATGTTCCCAATTTTTTAAAAGAGACTTTAATTAATCCGCAAATGAAAAGCGCGATGGCTCTTCCTATCGTAAGCCCGCCGCGTGAAATAGGCGTATTATTTGTCGCTTCCCAAAAACCGTGTTTTTTTAACAGACAGCGTTTTCATTTTCTGGATTGTTATACAAAACTCGCGGCGGGTGTAATGCAGACTTCAAAGTTGTTTGACGAAACTCGCGAATCTTCGCGTAAAATTGATTCACTGGAAAGATATCAGGAAAATGTTTTTAATTCTATGACTAATATGGTTGTTACAACGGACGCTGCCGGGTCTATATATTATTTTAACGAACCCGCGGCTCTTTCAATGGGACTTAAACAGGAAGATATTGGGCGTAATTTGGAAAATGTTTTTAAAAATAACCTTTCTTCAAAAATGTTAAAAACAATTTCACAGAGTCTTCAGGAAGGGAATGAATATTTAGGTCTGGAAGGAATATACCGCGGCAGTGAAAGTGAAATTGATTTTTCTTTGAATGTATCTCCGTTAAAAACTCCACGCGGAAAAAAAGAGGGGCTCACTCTTTTATTTACAAACCAAACCCGTGAAAAAGAATTAAAACAAACCGTACAGGCTGTAAGCGATGAAAGGCGAATCATCAAGGATATGTTCGCGCGTTATATGTCAAACGAAGTTGTAGAAAAATTAATGGAATCTCCCGACAAAGTTAACCTTGGGGGCGATAAAAGAATCGCGACAGTATTTTTCGCTGATATACGAGGTTATACTTCGTTTTCCGAAGGAAGAGAACCGGAAGAAATAATAGAAATTTTAAATGAATATTTCAGCGAAGCTGTTGAGCAGGTTGTAAAATTCAAAGGTTATATCGATAAATTTATCGGCGATTGTATCATGGCTGTTTGGGGAGTTCCAATGTTGCCGGAAAAAGATGACGCTTATAACGCCGTTTCATGCGCTCTTGCCATCCAGGAAATTGTTAAATCGTCAAAGAGAAAATTCTTTAGAAGGGGCGCTTCCAATCTGCGTGTTGGAATAGGAATAAATTCTGGTCCATTGGTCGCGGGAAACCTGGGAAGCATGCAGCGTATGGATTATTCTGTAATCGGAGATACTGTAAACCTCGCGGCGCGACTTGAAGGTGTTTCAGGACCTGAAGAAGTTATAATATCACATTCGACATATGAGCAGTTAAGTGAAAGGTTTAAAGTGGAAGAAAGACCGGCAGTCCGCGTAAAAGGCAAAGAAAAACCAATAAAAATATACAATGTTATAGGTATGAGATAATTACATGATATTAAAGGAGTTTGATGATGAATGATTTAATTAATTCTTTTTTGGGAATAGATATTCCTTTTTGGGTGTTTATCGCTTTTCCCGCTGTTTTAATTTTACTCGTTTTATTTATACTTTGGTTTGTTAATACCAGATTATTTAAATTGCGCCTTAAAAAGATCATAAACGCGAAAGACGAACAACAAACAGCGCAAGCCATCAAATATTTTGAAAAAAAATATCCGCCCAATAAACTTATATATTATTCAAAACGAATGGAAAGATATTCGCGGCAAATGGGACCAAAAGTTGTACGCGAAACAGGTCTCGCGGATAAATGGATGCAAAAACTTTCATCTTCCAAACTACCAAGAGTTAAAGATTTAAGGCGTGTTTTACTGTTTTGCCCGCAATCGTTTTTATTTAAAGCGTTTATTATTGCCGGAAAATACGCGAGATTGCAAAAAGTTTTTAAAAACTGGATGAAAAACGAAGGAGAAGAAAAAGTTATACGTCTTTTGGCTGAAACTTGCAGAGGCGAAGATTTTGATCCTTCTTTTGGAAAAACCTTTTTAGAAAGTCACATTGAATTGTTCCGTGAATTGACAGGCGAACCGGAATGGTTCGCGCGTTATTTTGTATATAAAATTCTATTATTGGATAAAGATGTTTTACCCGAAAGGAGCATGGAAGACGGTCTTGTAGATCCGCATCCTCTTGTAAGAAAAATTTTAGTAGAAAATGTTTCTTTTAACAGGGAAAAAACATGGGCTGTATTATGGGATAAACTTACACATGATCCTGTGTTTGAAGTGCGCGAAGCCGCGCGAAAGCGTATCGGAAAAGAATTTATCGATTTATACAGCCCAAAAGACACAGCGTTAACTGACGATGAAACCGCGCGCGTTCTGGAATTGCTTGATCCTTCCAGCCAGGAAGACAGGTTATTCGCGATGGCTTCTTTGGAAAATGAAAATAAAGCCCTGCGATATCCTGCCGCCGCGTTTATGGACAAGTGCGGAGTTCTTTCCAGCATTCTAGCGAAAAATACAATGGACGATCCTGTTACTATCGATCATACTGTAAATCTTTTACAAAAGGCGCTGGAAGTAAATGTTTCCGGGTTTTTAAAAGATTATCAAACAGGAGACGGAGCTCCGCTTTTGGTAGCGTCGCGTCTTTTGGCGAAACCAAGCGTAGTTCAGGAACATGTCTGTTATCTGCAAAAAAAAGTTTTCGCGTTTTTTAATAATAAAAAAATTGATCCGTCTACAAAGGAAATATATGTAAATACTCTTGAAGCTGTAGCGTATAACGGTAATGTAAAATCTTTCGAGTTTTATACCGAAGAATTATCAAGAAGAGAAAACGATCAGGCTTTTATTGAAGTACTTTTAAAACATATTCCAATACAGGCAGAATCATTATTGGTACCTGTTTTATTCCGGTTTTTGGAAAATGAAAACTTTCCATTACAGGATAAAATAGCGCAGGTACTAGGGTTTTTTAAATCGGATATTATTCTGCCAAAAGTATTTCAAATATTAAACGGACCCCGGGCAGAACATCCGCATATTGTGCGAATATCTGCGTTAAAAATACTCGGATACCTTCGCCTGACATTCTGTTTGCAAAGAATCCTTGAAAACCTGCCAACATTAAAACCGGAAGAAATGGAGGAGTTTGGACGTTTATTTATTGATTATCCGCAGGATATATTCGAAGAAAAAGTAAAAGCGCTGTTTGCGTCTCCTGACGCAAAAATAAGAGCGGCATTAATCAGCATTTTACCTGTAACAAAAAATGAAAGTTTCCTGAAGGAAATCCGCGCGTCTTTAAAAGATGTTGATCCTGATGTACGAGTAGCCGCGATTAAATCTCTTTTGGGATTCGGAGAAATAAAACTTTTAAATCAGGAAACTTCAATGCTGCGTGACCCTGTAGAAAGGGTGCGTTTGGCTACAGCGGAAGTTATCGCAATTCACGGCAATACAGCCGCGATGGAAATTTTAAAAACAATCATAACAGATCAAAACGAAACAGATACGGTTAAAATTGGTGTTATAGAAGGTCTTGGACAGGCAGTAGGCGCGGAAGGAATACCAATACTTGTTTCAGTTCTGGATTCAGACGATGATTTACGCGTATACGCGGAAAAAGCTCTTACAATGAGAATATCAAAAAAAGATATAACTCAGTTAATCGAAATATTTAAGGATGCTGAACCTCCGTTGCGAGAAAAATTAATTCCTATTTTTAAAGTACAGGGAAGAAAAGCGGAACCTCAAATCGTAGAAATTTTAAAGGATGAAGTCGCTTCCATAAAACCGTACATTGTAAAGATACTAGAAGAAACAGGGTTCATTAATGAGGCAAAAAAGAGGCTTTCCAATAGAAATGTAGAAATAAGAAGGGAAGCGGCATTAATGTTATCCCTAATGGAAACCCTGCCAGCGTTTAGGGGACTTGTTCTCGCGGCGAAAGACCCTGATCAGGAAGTGCGTGTTTGCGTCGTAAAAGCCCTTGAAAAACTTAAAAGCCCCCATAGCCGTGAAATCCTGGAAAGTTTAAAAGGAGATCCCGATGGCAGAATACGAAAATATACCTTTTGGGCATTGGAAAGGCTTGATTCCCTGGCAATGGAGTAAAAATAACAAGAAATAACAAGAACACTTGACATTTTTTTTTAAAAACAGTATCTTTTTATTAGTTTAGTTTTTCATTTAAAAAAGGGCTCCAAAAAGCCCTTTTTTTTGTCAAACTGTAAAATTGAATAGGGGCAAAGATGCGTTACAAAAGTAAAGATGTTGTGGAATCAGAAAATGATGAAATAACTTCTTTGCGCCAGCCTCTTGAGGTGATTCTAAAAGGTTTAGGATTTAGCCTTATAGAGTTGGTTATATCAAGGCATCGAGGCAGTGTTCAGGTAAAGGTTGTAATTTACAGCGGAAAACCAATTGGCACCAATGATTGCGTAAAGGTTCACCGTTCAATCTTGCCCAGATTAGAGCTTTTTTTTGGGAATCAGGATATTCATCTGGAAGTATCATCTCCGGGAATTGATCGATTAATTAAAACCGGAGAAGAGTTTGCGCATTATAAAAGTAGAGGAGTGCGATGTTATTGCACTGATATTTCTGACTGGAAAGCGGGGATTTTAGAATCCATTAGTGAAAATGGAATTATTATAAAGACGAATGACGGGATCGAAACTGATATAAAGTTTGATGTTATCGCTAAAGCGAAACTCGATCCTTCACAGGAGGTATAAGTTGGGAACTAATATGTCTGCGGCAATTCGTCAGTTAAATCAGGATCGAGGAATTCCTGAAGAGCTGATACTTAGAACCATAGAAGATACGCTTATCGCCGCGTACAAACACCGTTTTGGTAACGCGGACAACGCAATTGTACAGTTTGATGAAGATAATTTAGAAGTCTCGATTTTCGCGAGGAAAAAAATTGTAGAACAGGATGGAGTTTACGATCCTGTAACAGAAATTGATCTTGAAGAAGCAAAAGAATTAAATCCTGACGCCGATGTCGGCGATGAAATATTGGTCGAAATCGACCCAAAACAGTTTGATCGTATCGCTGTTCAAAGCGCCAAACAAAAAGCGCATCAGACAATCAGGGATATTCAAAAGGACAGTCTTTTTTCTGAATACAAGGACAAAGAAGGCGAAATAATAATTGGTTATTACCAACGGGAACGTAACGGAACTATTTATGTTGATATTGGCAAAATAGAAGGTGTTTTACCCAAGAAGTTTCAATCTCCGCGGGAAATCTACCATGTAAATGACAGAATTAAAGCGCTTATAGCCGAAGTAAAAAAAGATTCATCGGGATTACAAATTGTACTTTCAAGAACACACACCGAATTTGTTCGCGCGATTTTTGAACTGGAAGTCCCCGAAATTTATGACAAAACAGTTGAGATACACAAAATTGTGCGCGAAGCCGGTTTCCGCACAAAACTCGCGGTTTATTCAAACCGCGAAGATGTCGATCCTGTCGGCGCTTGTGTCGGTCTTAAAGGCGTGCGCATTCAGGCTGTAATAAAAGAGCTAGAAGGCGAAAAAATCGATATTTTAAAATATGATCCCGATCCAAGGCGTTTTATTAAAAACGCTCTTTCTCCCGCCGAAGTGCGCGATGTTATAATTCTTGACGAAGGAAAACATCAGGCATTGGCTGTAGTTAGCGATTCAATGTTATCTCTCGCGATTGGTAAACAGGGACTTAATGTTCGTCTCGCGAACAGGTTAGTTGACTGGAACATCGATGTTAAAACAGAATCACAATTCGCGGAAATGGATATTGCGGCTGAATCCCGCCGCGCTGTTTCCGAGCTTTTTGGTGATTCAGAAAGCTTCGATGATGAAATATCCCGTATCAGTGAACTTCCCGGCGTTGACGCGCGTATCGCGAAAATACTTCTTGATAACGGTATCGATTTTATCGAAGATTTCCTCGGTTTAAGTCAGGAAGAATTGGAAGCCAAAGGATTATCCGCGGCGGAACTTGACGGACTGCGTAAACTTATTGAAGAATATGTTGAGATTGTTGAAGATGAATCTTTTGATGATAGTCAGCAGGAAAAAGCGGCAGACGAAGAAACAGAAGAAACATCCGAATCTGAAGAATATGAATGTCCTGAATGCGGATCAAAAATTACTGTGGACATGACAACATGCCCAAGCTGTGGAATTGGCTTGAGTTTTGAATACGAAGAGGAGGAGGGACAATAGGATTTATGGCGGAAGAAACTGACAAAACAAAAAAACCAAAAGCTCAGCTTATAAAACATTCTCCGAGCGAAGAAAATTCTTCAGGTAAAAATCCTGCGGAACAGACAGAACGGCGTAAAGTTAAAGTTGTAATGAAAAAACCTGCCGTCACGGCTCCCAAAAAGACTTCGCCTAAAGTAATTGTCAGCTCTCCTTCCGGAAAACCTCAATCCAAAAAATTTGAACCACAAGGTGAAAAAAAACAATTTAACGAATCAGGCGCGGATCAGCGTGTAAGTTCGTTTCCAATAGCGCAGCGTCCCGCCGCCGCCGCGGGCAGAGTTGGCGGTAAGTTTGTAGGCGGCGAAAGGCACGGAGGTCAGCAAAGACATCCGCGTTCGCAGCAGCCTCGTCCAAACAGACAAGGCGGCGATTCACAACAACAAAACAGAGGCGGTTTTGGACAGAGACAAGGTCATCAAGGACAGGGTCATGGACAAGGACAGGGTCAAGGACATGGAGGAAGACCTCCGTTTCCTCCAAGACCGGGCGGCGGCGGCGGCAGACCAGGTGGCGGATTTAATCGACCACAAACAGGGAACCGCGGCGGAGGAATGAATGTAGCTCCGTCTGGACCAATACCTGAAGGTAAAGGACCTGCGAAGCGGAAATTTATCGCTAAAAAACCTGTTTACAACCGCAAAGAAAAAGAACTTGAAATGGAGGAAAAACTCCTTCAGACCAAAAAGAAAATAACACACGTAGCGAATCCGGTACCAAAATCTATCGACATAATGGAAGTTATTTCCGTTTCGGAACTCGCGCGAAAAATGAATTTAAAAGCATCCGACCTTATTCAAAAATTGATGAATATGGGGCAGATGGTTACGATCAATCAACAGATTGACGCGGATACCGCGAGCATTTTAGCGTCCGAGTTTGGCGCGGATGTAAAAATTGTAAGTCTTTATGATGAAACAGTAATCGAAACCACAACAGACGATGACGCGATTCTGCTTCCGCGCCCTCCTGTTGTTACCGTTATGGGACATGTCGATCACGGAAAAACAAAATTGTTAGACGCGATCCGCAAAGCTGACGTAGTATCCGGCGAGTTCGGAGGCATTACGCAGCATATCGGCGCTTATATGATAGAAACTCCGCACGGCAGCCTTACACTGCTTGATACGCCGGGTCACGAAGCTTTCACTCGTATGAGGGCAAGAGGCGCGCAAGTAACAGATATTGTTATACTTGTTGTCGCGGCGGACGACGGAGTTATGCCGCAGACAATCGAAGCTATAAATCACGCCAAAGACGCTAAGGTGCCAATCATTGTCGCCGTAAATAAAATTGACAAACCGGAAGCGAATCCGGACAGAGTAAAAAGTCAGCTTTCCGATTTGGGACTAATGCCCGAAGATTGGGGAGGACAAACAATATTTGTCGAGCTTAGCGCGTTACAAAAAACCGGTATAGATAAATTAATTGAATCGATCTTGCTGGAAGCTGAACTTTTGGATTTAAAAGCGAACTTCCAGTGCAGCGCGGAAGGAAAAATTCTGGAATCCAAAGTTGATCACGGTAGAGGTATCGTGGCGACCGTAATGGTAGAAAGAGGAACCTTCGCTGTTGGTGACGCTTTTGTCGCTGGTATTTGGCCCGGAAAAGTACGCGCCATATTTAATGACAAGGGCGAAAAAATTAACAAAGCGACTCCTTCGATGCCTGTTGAAGTTTTGGGATTTGAAGGTATTCCGAACGCGGGGGATCCATTACAGGTAGTAGTTGATGAAAAAATCGCGCGCGAGTTTTCATCCAAACGTCAGGAACTGCGCCGTTTTGAAGACGCGAAGATTTTAAGAAAAGTTACAATGGATAACCTCCACGACATGATAAGTGACGGAACAATTCAGGAACTTAAAGTAATTATTAAAGCGGACGTACAAGGTTCCGCCGAAGCTTTAAAATCCAGCCTGGAAAAATTAAGCACAAAAGAAATTCGTTTACATGTAATTCAAGCGCTTCCGGGTCCTGTTAACGAAGGCGATGTTGATCTCGCTATCGCGTCAAAAGCGATCATCATAAGCTTTAACGTCCGCCCGCTTCCCAAAGCGAAAATACTCGCTGAACAGGAAAAAGTTGACATCAGAAAATACAATGTTATTTACAAAGCTGTCGAAGAAATTAGAGCCGCGATGGAAGGAATGTTAACGCCGGATACAAAAGAAGAAATTGTAGCGACAGTAGAAGTGCGCGATACATTTAAAGTTCCAAAGATCGGCACAATCGCTGGCTGTTATGTATTAACAGGAACTGTAAAACGAAGCTGTATTGTAAATGTTATTAGGGAACAAATTGTTATACACTCAGGAAAAATCGCTTCTTTAAAACGTTTTAAAGATGACGCGCGCGAAGTAGCCGCGGGTTATGAATGTGGTATCGGGCTGGAAGGTTTTGACGATATACGCGTTGGCGACAATCTTGAAATTATTGAAATCGTCGAAATCGCGCGTAAATTAAGCAGTTAATATGCCGCAGTTTCGCACAGAACGTCTTGGTCAGACGATCCAGGAAAAAATTGGCTCACTTATTCTTGAAGGTAAAATAAAAGATAATAGAGTTAATTCGTTTATTTCTATTACAAAAGTAAAAGTTTCCAGTGATCTTTCTTTCGCCGATGTTTATGTTTCTGACATTCGCGGAAAAATAAATGAAAAAGAAGTTGAGGGGCTTCAAAGCGCCGCAGGATTTATACAATCTCAGCTTGGATCTGTTATGCACATTAGAAAAACTCCGCGCCTTCGTTTTCACGCTGATACAAGCATCGGCGACGCCTTTGATCTGATCAAAAAAATCGACGAGTTGGTTCCACAACAAAATGAAAACTAAAATTATACATATAAGATTTCACGCAAAGACGCCAAGAACGCAGAGGACGCGGAGAGATATTGAACGATAACTTTGCGCCTCTGCGCCTCTGCGAGAGAAAATCGGGAATTATTTTTTTTAATAAAAAGTCAGGAATTACATCCTTTGACGCATTGCGGGATATAAAACGCGCTCTTGGCACAGGCAAGGTAGGACACACAGGCACACTCGATAAATTCGCGCGGGGACTTTTAATAATTCTAACAGGAAAAGCTTTAAAACTAAGCCAATGGTTTACAAATTGCGATAAACAGTACATTGGAAAAATTCATTTTGGCATCGAAACAGACACACTCGATCCCGAAGGCGAAACAGTCGCCAAAGCGGACTTACCATCGCGGGAAAAAGTACAGCAGGTTTTAAATCAGTTTACAGGAAATATTTTACAGGAGCCGCCTGTTTTCTCTGCCATTCATGTAAACGGAAAACGCGCGTCAGATTTAACACGTTCCGGGCAAATACCGCAAATGAAAAAACGCCCTGTAACAATTTATGAATTAAAATTGCTTAATTGGGATCCGCCGTTCGCGGAGATTTTTGTACATTGCTCAAGCGGCACTTATATTCGCTCCCTAGCGAGAGACATAGCAATTGCCGCCGATACAAGAGCGCATCTTTGCGAACTTACTCGTACACAAGTCGCGGGATTTAAGCTCGATGACAGTTTTACTCACGCAAAGGCGCCAAGACGCCAAGAACGCAAAGAGGAAGAAGTTAGAAATATGAATGAAGATATTTCTCTTCAACTTATTAATAAATCGGTTATTTCTAAGCTTGGTATAAAATATATTGAAGTTTCGCAAGAGGAAGTACAATATATCTTACATGGAAAGCCGCTTGATAAAATATTAAACAATAAGACCTTTGCGTCTTTGCGCCTTTGCGTGAACTCTTCTCCGAATACTATAGCGATTTTCTGTGATGAAACCCTTGTTGCCATTGTAGAAAATAAAGACGGAAAGTGGAAATATGGCTGTGTGATGTAGTCCCACTTGACATTTTTGCCTGTTTATGCCATTATTCCATGAGAACGGAGATAAATATGGCATTAAACAAAGAAAATGCGCTTCAAATTGTATCAAAATTTGGAAAAAATGAAAAAGACACAGGCGCTACGGAAGTTCAGATTGCGCTGCTTACTGAACGAATCAACCAGCTTACAGAACACTGCAAACAGTTTAAAAAAGACAAATCGGGCCAAAGAGGGCTTTTGATTTTAGTCGGAAAACGCCGCAGGATGTTAAAGTATATTCAACGTACCAATCTGGAAGGTTACCGCAAACTAATTAAAGAATTAGGATTGCGTAAATAATGATGCAAAAAGTAACATTAAATATCGCCGGTAAAGAATTAATTCTGGAAACCGGCAAGATCGCGAAACAGGCAAACGGTTCTGTATTCGCGCAGTATGCGGGTTCAGCGGTTATCGCTACTGTCTGTTCGTCGTCGGCATCAGTAGAAGGTCTAGATTATGTGCCTTTAACTGTTGATTATAACGAAAAATATTATGCCGCGGGGAAAATCCCGGGCGGTTTTATAAAAAGGGAAAGCCGGCCTAAAGACAAGGAAATACTTGTTTCCCGTCTTATAGACAGACCTATGCGCCCTTTATTCGAAAAAAGTTTCGGGCGCGAAATTCAATTAATCCCGACAACTCTTTCTACAGATCAGGTTAACCCACCCGATATTCTCGCGATTATCGCTTCTTCAGCAGCCATTCATATTTCGGATATTCCTTTTAATGGACCTGTCGCGGGTGTTCGTGTATGCCAGGTTAACGGTGAATTGATTGTAAATCCAACTTACGAACAGATCGAAAAATCTACAATGGAAATTGTTGTCGCGGGAACCAAAGACGGCATCACAATGGTAGAAGGCGGAGCGAAAGAAGTAAGCGAAGATCTGATGCTCGAAGCGCTTGATAAAGCGCATGTCATGATCAAGGAATTTTGCGATTTACAAAATAAACTGCGAGAGCTTGCCGGTAAAGAAAAACTGCCTTTAACAACACTTTCATATTCGCTTGAAAACGGAGAAGCCATAAGAGCTGGCGCTTATCCAAAACTGGAAAAAGCGTGTTTCCTTCCCGCTAAACATGAAAGAAGAGACGGCATTAAAGCAGTCAGAAAAGAATATGAAGAACAATACGCGGCTCAACTTGAAGATGAAAAACAGAAAAAATTATTTGACGCTTTGTTCGAAGATATGCAATACGAAATACTGCGCACATCCATTTTAAATAACAGTAAACGTGTAGACGGAAGAGGCCTCGAAGATATTCGCGATATTACCTGCGAAGTTGATATTTTACAGCGTACTCATGGCTCGGCTTTATTTACGCGAGGTGAAACACAAGCTCTTTGTGTTACAACTTTGGGAACTGTTTTTGACGAACAAATTTTCGATGATATCGAAGGTGACAAACGCGAAAACTTTATGCTGCATTATAATTTCCCTCCGTATTCTGTAGGCGAAGTCGGCAGAACAGGAACAGGACGTCGCGAAATTGGTCACGGACATTTGGCTCTTCGTTCATTAAAAGCGATGATACCATCCAAAGAAGAATTCCCGTACACTGTGCGCGTTGTTTCAGAAATTATGGAATCAAACGGTTCTTCTTCTATGGCATCTGTCTGCGGCGGAACATTAGCTATGCTCCATGCCGGCGTTCCAATGAAAAAACCTGTCGCTGGTATCGCTATGGGACTTATCACGGAAGGAAACGCCGGACCTAACGACAGGTTCGCTGTGTTATCTGACATTCTCGGCGATGAAGATCATTTAGGTGATATGGATTTTAAAGTCGCGGGAACAGAAGATGGAATTACCGGCTTTCAAATGGATATTAAGATCTCAGGCGTAAGCCCGCAGATTATGCGAAAAGCTCTTGATCAGGCAAAAAGAGGAAGACTGCACATTCTTTCCATTATGAACAAGTGTCTTGATAAACCCGCGCAGGCAATCAGTGAATACGCGCCAAAGATTCTTACCTTGCGTATCGATATTGACAAGATCGGCGCTCTTATTGGACCGGGCGGAAAAAATGTTAAAGCGTTATGCGAACAATATTCTGTTAAAATAAATACAGAAGACGACGGCACTGTAACAATTTTTGGCAAAAATACTAAAGACGCGGAAAACGCGAAAGCAGCCGTTTTAGGTATCGCATCTGATCCGGAAGTTGACAAAGTTTATAACGGTACAGTTAAACGTATAATGGATTTTGGCGCCTTTGTAGAAATACTTCCCGGTAAGGAAGGACTTGTGCACATAAGCAAACTTTCAAGACAAAGAATCGCGCAGGTTACTGACGTGTTAAAAGAAGGTCAGCAAATACCCGTAAAACTTTTGGAAATTGACAAACAAGGCAGGTTAAACCTTTCATACATTGACGCTGTTGATCCAAAATAATTGAGCCAAAATTATTAATGTATGATGTTTTAGTTAATATTGTTAAATCACACTCTCGTATTGAGAATCCAAAATACGAGAGCGAAAACGCTGCCGGTATGGATTTGCGCGCGTTTCTTGATTCGGCGGTAATCTTGCCGCCTTTGGGCAGGGTAAAAATTACTACAGGAATAAAAATTGAACTGCCGCAGGGTTATGAAGA
>WQXE01000031.1 GCA_009784995.1 Treponema sp.
ATAAAAAGATCAGGAGATGAAGGTCTTATTAGTATTTCCATCAGCGATAAAATGATTTTTATTAATTTCGCTTCGTATCAATTTTCTTCCGTGCTTATTGAAGGAATGTTTCCTAACTATAAAAAAGTTATTCCTGAAAAACAGGATTTTTCTCTTTCAGTTAAACGAGAAGAAATGTTAAACGCTTTACGCCGTGTTTCACTTATGGTAGAAAAAAAATCGCACAGGATTTATCTTGGTATATCATCAGGCAAAATGTCAGTATATTCGGAAGAAAGCGAAATGGGAACAGTAGAAGATGAAATTCCATGTAAATATGACGGCGATGATATAACAATCGCTTTAAATTACCGTTATCTGGAAGAACCTTTTAAAATAATGACAGATAACGAAATTAAAGTTTTATTTTCAAGCGCGGTAAAAGCTATAACAATAGAACCTGTTCCGCAAAAAGACTTTTTCCATATTGTAATGCCAATGCAATCTTAAATAGTAAATGTTTTTTAATTCATTGCGGATAACGTCTTTTAGAAACCTAAAAGACGCGGAAATTTTTACAGGAGCGAAAGATGTTTTTCTTGTAGGAGAAAACGGACAGGGAAAATCCAATTTTTTGGAAGCTTTATATTTTTGCGCTTACGCTTCTTCTTTTAGAGCTATTCGTGACAGTGAAATGGCGTGTAACGATAAAAAGGATTTTTGCGCTCAGGTAAAACTTTCTGAATCTGCAAACGATGATATACTTGTAAAAATAGAAAATGGAAAAAAATCAATTTTAATAAACGGTAAAATTGTAAACGATCGAAAGGAAATGCTTTCGATCGCTCCTTGTATTATTTTTTGCCATGAGGATATGGAATTTGTAAACGGAACTCCGGAGAGGCGGCGCTGGTTTTTTGACCAAAGCCTAAGTCTTTATGATCCTGTATACCTGGATGACCTTCGCCGGTACCGCCGTGTATTAAAATCAAGAAACACACTTTTAAAAGATTTTTCACAAAGAAAGACACAGGAAAATCCCGAACAAGTTTTAGATGTATTAGATCCGCAATTGGCGATGTACGGTTTTAAACTGATGGAAAAACGTAAAAAAGCCGTACAGGATTTTTCTGATGTTTTTGGACCATTATATGAAGAGGTTTCAGGAATAAGCGGAATTTCCGTACAGTATACTCAATCATGGAAAGACAAAACAGAAGATGAAATTGTTTCACACTTACATCAAAAAAGACAGGCGGAACTGGCGGCAGGGCTTTCGCTTACAGGACCTCACCGCGACCGTTACGTTTTTACGCAAATTTTACAGGGTAATATTACGGATTTTACCGTAAAAGCGTCTACAGGGCAGCGAAGGCTTTTAGCTCTGCTTTTAAGAACCGCTCAAGCGCGTTTATATTCGTCACAAACAAGGCAAAATCCTGTATTACTATTGGATGATGTATTACTCGAAATGGATGGAAAAAAAAGACGCAAATTTTTATCTGTGTTACCGGGTTATGATCAAGCCTTTTATACATTCCTTCCCGAAGAGCCGTATCATCAATATCGCAAAGACGATACGCTCATTTATTTTGTAAAAGAAGGCGAATTAAGTGTCTGATTAACTTAAATCAAAAATTCCGTTCCAGTCAGCGGCAGGAGCATTTTCCTGGAACTGACGGCAGCGTTCAAGATAAAGACGGGATGGACCATCGTCTGGGAATATTTTTAATATAAGTTCAAAAGCGTTTTCCGCTTCCTTCCATTTTTTTAATTCAAAAAGTTCAAACGCCTTGTTAAAGCTGTCTACAAGTTCTTGTAAAATATGTGACGCTTCAGATTTTAATTCCAGTATTTCGTAAATACGGACAGGTTCGTTTATTCCAACAGCTTTTATTCGATCAAGGCGGCGTGTAAGCAGTTTTCCCTGTGTTTCTTTTATCGTATTTTCTGGCGCTAAAATCCATGTACCATATAGTTTATTTATCTTTTCAATTTTGGAAGCCAGGTTTACCGCGTTGCTTACAATCGTATAATTCATTTTTTTCTGAGTTCCCATGTTTCCGAAAATCATTTCGCCTGAGTTTATTCCAATTCGCGTAAACAAAGGAGAAGAGCTTAAATTATTTTCCAGAATATATTTGTTCGCTTTCGCTTCAAGGCGTTTCATTAAAATCGCCGCGGTACACGATCTAATAGCGTGGTCGGAAAGTTCAAGCGGAGCGCCGAAGAAAGAAATTATCGCCTCTCCCTGGTATTTGTCGATAGTTCCCTTTTGATCAAGAATAATATCGCTCATTGTGGAAAGGTAATAGTTAAGCAGATCAACCAGTTGCTCTGGTTTTAAAACTTCCACTATATGTGAGAAATCTCTTACATCTGTAAACATCGCCGTCATGTGACGATTTACTCCGCCAAGTTTTAAACGGGTAGGATCGTTTACAATTTCTTCGACTACATCTTCCGAAAGATATGTAGAAAAAGCGCGGCGTAAATTATTGTTAAAATATTGTAGTTTGATGTGGGCTTCTTCAATTTGTTTCGCTTTTCTGCTATATAAAAACATGTTTAAAAAACCAAAAATTACCGAGATCGGAATTGTAATAAATAATAAAATTGACAGGTTACGCGAATCGGTACGTTGTATAAAAATAAAATTATCATCGATATCGACACCTGCGACACAATATACATTTCCGTAATTATCAAAAACAGGAGCGAAAGCGGATAAAAGACCTTCCCACGAGGGAGAATAAGAACCTAAATCTGTTACGCCAACATGTCCTTTTAACGCCTGTAATTCAGCTTCATCAGCGATTTCATCGATATCTCCGGGTTTTATTTGTGTTCTTGGATCAAGGTCATTGTCGATTATATAACGGAAACTGCCATTACCAATATCCTGCCAGTAATAAGCGAAAAGAACATTATAATCATTGCCGAATTTTATTAGTTTTTCTTTTATAACCTGATACTCAGGGCGGTTCGCGTCCTCGGCGTTTTGAAAAAGTTCCAGTTCTTCTATGCTAAGCAAATTGGCGAGAGTTTGTACCGCGGATATTAAATGGTTTCGAGTCATTTCGACAACCATTGTTTCGTAGTTATTTTTTTGATGAGATACTAACGCGGCGATTAATAATGTCATAAGCGCCGAAACAAAAAATAACGCGAGAAATAATTTGTTTCCAATGGATTTTATAAAGGTATTTTCACTATTCATAGAAATATTTTATCTTTTTTAACTATTATTAGCAATGGATTTATAATTTTTATTATGATATGTTCTTTAAATGAAGACAGCGGGAGACATTCTTTCGGCTATTTTTGACGAACGTTTTGTTAAAAAAGCGCGAGGTTATTCAAAATTTTTTGATTCATGGATTGATATAACAGCTAAAAATGGAATCGCCGCCGCGGGGGATCATTCCCGGATAAAAGATTTGGACAGGGGAATTATCAAGATAGAAATGGATCATCCCGGCTGGAAACAAATTATTCAGACAAAACAGAGTAAACTGTTAAATGATTTTCGTATGCGTTTCCCGGAACTTGATATTTCAGGCATATCTTTAATTTTGGGTAAAAGCGAACCGCAGGATAATATTCCAGAAGAACAGCAAGAAATACAGTTAAATAATAACCCTTCTTCTAACTCCGTGTCCTCTGTGCCTCCGTGCCTCCGTGTGAATTCTTGCGAGAATATAAACGGTTTTGACGCGATAGAAGATGAAGAGTTTAAAGAAAAATTAAGATCCCTGGGACAAAGTATAAACGCGAGAGAAAAATTGTAATTATTCATACCTTGACCTGTTTAACTTGTAATGTGATAATTTAATTTGGAGTAATAATATGAAAAAGTCATTAATTTTATTTTGTATTTTAACAGTTTTATTTGCTCAAACAATTTACAGCCAGCAGCTTGGCGATCTTTATACAGAAAGAAACGCGGGTTTTACTATGTCGATGCCGCTAGGATGGCAAACAATCGATTTTAACCAAAAATACCTGATGATAATGGGACCGGAAGACGGCGGTTTATCTCCGAATATAGGTTTTGGAGACGAAGCGTATAACGGATCAATTTCCGCTTACATAGATATTGTTATACCTTTAGTACAACAGCTTTTTTCTGATTTTACATTGGTAGAAAGATCAAGTTTTACAACAAACGCGGGAGTTACCGGCGAGTATGTTACATATTTCGCGACAATGGGAGCGATTCGGGTAAGACAAAAATTATATGTTTTTCCAAACAGAAGAGGTACCGCTGTTATGGCAATTACAGGTACAGCGCCAGGCAATTCCGGCAGCAGGTATGACGCGGTTTTTGACGCTTCAGTAAAAACATTTAACTGGACAAGATAGCTATAATTCTAGAAAGCCGGTTTCTTTTTAGCCTTTTGACTAAAATATTTAAAAATGTTAAACTGAATAAAGTATAAATCAAATTTTCTCAATTTTAAGGATAAAAAGTGGCAAAAACCGATACAACGGGCGGATTAACCGACAGTGTGCCTACAGGCAAAGTAATCCCCATCGCAATAGAAGATGAAGTAAAAACAGACTACCTCAATTACGCCATGTCGGTTATTGTAAGCCGCGCCCTGCCTGACGTGCGTGACGGGCTTAAACCCGTACACCGCAGGCTTCTTTACGCGATGGATTCACTTGGTTTGCGTCCGGGCGGAGCCACTAAAAAGAGCGCCCTTATCGTTGGTGAAACGATGGGTAAATACCATCCACACGGCGATTTATCACTATATGACGCTCTTGTGCGTATGGCGCAGGATTTTTCACTTCGTTACCCGCTTATAAAAGGACAGGGAAACTTCGGCTCTATCGATGATGACCCGCCTGCGGCTATGCGTTACACCGAAGCTAAAATATCCAAAATCGGCGATGAAATGCTCGCCGATCTTCAAAAAGAAACCGTCGATTTTGCTCCCAACTATGATGAATCTTTTATTGAACCGACCGTTCTGCCATCCGCCATTCCAAACCTTTTAATTAACGGTTCCAGTGGAATAGCGGTCGGTATGGCGACAAATATGGCGCCTCATAACCTTGGTGAAATTTGTGAAGCGATCTATACGATTATCGACAACCCCGAAGTTTCCAATGAAGATTTAATGCGTCTTGTACAAGGACCTGACTTTCCTACAGGCGGCGTAATTTTTGGAAGACGCGGAATTAAAGAAGCGTACAGAACAGGGAGAGGAAAATTACTTGTTCGCGGCAAGTTTAACATCGAAACCACAAAACAAGGTAAAGAAAAAATTATCTTTACAGAGATTCCTTACAATGTAAATAAAGCTCTTTTACTGGAAAAAATCGGCCAGTTGATGCGCGACAAAGTAATCGATGGTATATCAAACGCAAACGATGAATCCGACCGTGATGGTATCCGAATCGTAATCGAACTTAAAAAAGGCGCGATTGTAAAAGTTATTTTAAATCAGCTTTTTTCCAATACTCAGCTTCAAACAACGTTTGGCATCATCAATCTGGCTCTGGTTGGCGGCAGACCTCAGTTACTCACATTGCGAGAATTGGTACATTACTTTGTTGAACACCGTGTCGATGTAGTAACAAGGCGTACCCGCTACGATTTACGCAAAGCCGAAGAACGCGCTCACATCCTTGAAGGGCTTTTAATCGCTTTAGCGAATATAGACGAAGTTATCGCTGTAATCAAAAAAAGCCGTGATGTCGCTACAGCACGCCTTAAATTACAGGAACGTTTTGTGCTTTCCGAAGCGCAATCCGAAGCAATCGTAGAAATGCGTCTTGGCAGGCTTACAAGTCTTGAAGTAGAAAAAATTCAAAACGAACTTGATGAGCTTAAAATCCGCATCGCTTATTTTAAAGAACTGTTAGCTGACGAGAAAAAACTGCGCGGTGTAATAAAAGACGAAACAAGAGAAGTAGCGGAAAAATACGGCGACAAACGTCGCACGGAAATTGTCGCGGGTGAAGTAGAAAATATCAATATCGAAGATTTAATTAAAAAAGAAGAAATGATGATCCTTATATCCAACCTTGGATATGTAAAAAGAGTTCCTGTTTCCGCGTATAAAAATCAGGGTCGAGGCGGCAAAGGTATGCAAAGCGCCAAACTCGCTGAGGATGATTTTGTAGAGCAAATCTTTGTCGCTTCCACACACGAATATATTATGTTCATAACAAGCGCCGGCAAAGCTTACTGGATGAAAGTCCACGAACTGCCCGAAGGAAGCCGCACAAGCAAAGGCTCGCACATAAAGAGCCTTTTAACAGTTTCTCCAAACGAAGATATTACAGCGATTGTTTCGCTTAAAGATTTTAGCGACAATGAATACCTGTTTATGGGTACAGCCCGAGCTGTTGTAAAAAAAGTAAAAACAAGCGAATTTGTAAACGCGAAAACTCGAGGCATTGTAGCCATAAATCTTGACGAAGGCGATAAATTAGTCAGCGCTCTTTTAACCAAAGGCGCCGATGAAATTGTGCTTATCTCCCGCAGGGGACAGGCATTGCGCACCCACGAAGATCATGTCCGCGCGATGGGAAGATCGTCCAGAGGCATCACTGGCATGAAACTTACAAAAAGCGATGAACTTGCGGGTCTTTTAAGAGTAGATTCAGGCATCGAAAACGGTGTGGCTCGTTCGCCCGAAAAAGTCGAAAAAATGCTGATCCTCTCCGAATACGGCTACGGAAAGCGTGTTGATTTTAACGAGTTCAGCTCTCACGGACGAGGCACAGGCGGACAAAAAATTTATACAGTGTCAGAAAAAACAGGCGATATTGTAGGCTGTGTCAGCGTACTGGATAACGAAGATATAATGTGCATCACAAGTCAAGGCAAGTCCATTAAATTAAAAGTAAACGAAATTAGAGTAATGGGTAGAGCCGCGCAGGGAGTACGCCTTTTAAGCATCGATAAACCCGACTTTGTAATTGGTTTGGACAGGATTGTAAAAGAAGATGAAGCAGTAACAGAGGCTACAGATAAAACATCTGAAAAACCAAATCAGGCAAATGATACCGCGGCAGAAAGCGAAACACAAGAACAGCTTCTTTTTGACGAAGAATAGGAAATTTGTTTCATAACCAAAATGAATTATAGTTGTTTAATTATAGAGAGGTAAATATATGAAAAGAACATTTATGGCGTTTTTGTTAATTGCAACTTGTCTGATAGGTTGTGTCAGCACATCTGCAAATTTTGAAGAAGTAACCGGAAAGGATTGGTTACTTACCGAAGTACGAGTTAACGGAGTTAATAGCGGTTTTAATCGAAGCGCTCTTATAAACGAAGGATTTCGTGACGCATTTACCATCAACTTTGACGAGCAAACTGTAAGTGGGGTTGGCGCTCCAAACCGTTATTCCGCGCCATATTCGTTAAAGGAAAATCAAACCATTTCTATAATGCCTGCTCGTCAAACTTTAATGGCGGCTCTTTTTGAACCAACCAGTTTAAAAGAGCATGATTTTTTTGTATACATTGGAAACATTTACAAATGGAAATTGGCAAACAACAGACTGGAATTAAATTCTAAAACACAGGATGGCAGAGAAGTACTGTTGGTTTTTAGCCAGCAGTAAAGTAAACTAAGAAGGACTGTTTTAAAAGCCTGTGATTATTCACAGGCTTTTTTTAATGTTTCACGTGAAACACACTTTTATGCGCCATTAAAACGGCGCATAAAAGCACGCTATATTATTTTTTATATATTATTCAATGTTCTATCTGCTTTTTTTTGACCTTGCCGCTTTTTTGCCTGTAATCGTTTTTCAATTGCCGCTTTACTTGGTTTTGTGGGTTTGCGTTTTTTAGGGATTCTCGCGGCGGCGGTTATTAACGATTCCAGGCGGAGGTATGCTCTTTCAAGATTGACTCTCTGGGATCGCTCTTCATCGGAAATTATTACTATTTCATTTTCGTTTGTTATTCTGTTTGCCAGTACCAGTTTTATTCTTTCCAATTCTGTTTCTGAAAGCCCGTTAAGCTCATTAAGATTTAATCGCAGTGTAACTTTTGTGTTTACCTTATTTACATTCTGACCGCCAGGTCCTCCCGAACGAGAAAATGTCGCTTTCGCGAAAGAGCGTATAGATTGGTTTAATAAATTTATATTCATAATAATCTTTAAAATATTAACAATAAATAAAAAGAAGAAGCAAGTCGATGAAATATTTGTTAGTATTTGCGCTCACAATGTGAGTAATTAACTTACACCTTTTCATACAATAAATAAATTTATATAATGCTGTATGCCAAAAATCGAAGTAAACGAACAGACTTTTTATTCTCTTGTAAGCGGCTCTGGCGGGAAAAATCCCTGGAAAAATAAGGAAGAGTTTATAGAAGCGTTAACTTGCGCTAAAGCCGAATTAGACGAAGATAGTGATAAAAGTTTACCCGAATCCGAAAGAGTTTTAAAAATAGAATTAAACGACACTAACCGCCCTGACCTTTGGGGAACAGCCGGGTGCGCCCGTCAGCTTAGAATTTATAATAGCGCGCGAATACCGGAATATAACTTTTTTTCCCGCTCCGGCGATATAAAAAAAACGACTCGTAAAATAATAGCGCAAGAAAGCGTAAAAAAGGTAAGACCTTTTATTACTGGATTTATCGCCCGCGGAAAAACCATTACCGATCCTGTGTTACGTGACATTATCCAGACACAGGAAAAACTCGCCTGGAACTTTGGGCGAAAGCGGCGCAGTATGTCGATGGGTATTTACAGGACAGCTCTTATTAACTGGCCGATAACTTACAAAGGAGTTGATCCCGACTCTGTTTCGTTTGTTCCGCTTGCCGCCGAAGGTCAAGGGACAGACTGTCTTAAAGCACTCACTTTAAGAGAAATTCTTAAACAGCATCCGAAAGGTAAAGAGTTTGCCTTCATTCAGGAACACGAACCGATTCATCCGCTTATGACTGATTCTAAAGATTCGATTCTTTCATACCCGCCGATTATTAACTCCAATGATTTGGGCGCTGTAAAGGTTGGAGATGACGAGGTTTTTGTTGAAATTACCGGAACGGATTTACCGTTAATAACTTTAGCGACTTCAATTGTCGCCTGTGATTTCGCGGACAATGGTTTTACTATCGAACCTGTGGAAATCGAGTACGAGTTTGATACTCCTTTTGGTAAAAATTTGGTAACTCCCTTTTATTTCCAAAAGCCGGTTTTTTGTTCATTATCAAGAATCGAAAAATTTCTTGGCGATAAATTAACCGCCGATGAATGTATAAAAGCTCTCGCTAAAATGGGTGTAAAAGCGGAAAAGGCAAATGACAAGGAATTGGGTACTTGCCAGGCAACAGACAATAGTTTGTTACCTGGTGTGGTGGTATATCCGCCAGAATATCGCAATGATTTCCTTCACGCGGCGGATGTTGTCGAAGATGTTATGATAGGCCGCTCGCTTGGCTCTTTTAAACCGCAGCGTCCTTCCGATTCTACTGTCGGGCGCCTTTTGCCAATTACCTTGTTTAGCCGGCAGGTAAAAGAGCTTTTTGTTGGTTTAGGTTACCAAGAGATGATTTACAATTATTTGGGTTCAAGAAAAGACCTTGTAGAAAATATGAACGGCAAAGGCGAAAAAATTATCCGCATTTTTAACCCAATGACAGAAAATTATGAATATGTACGCGATTCTATAATCGCCTCCCTTATGATAAGCGAATCAATTTCCGGAAGGTCTGTTTATCCTCATAAAATATTTGAAGTGGGAAAAGTCGCTTATTTGGATGATAACGAAAATTACCGCAGTTCCACACGTCAGTACGCGGGCTTTTTACACGCCGGCACGGATGCTAATTTTAACACAGCGGCAGCGGAACTTCAAACTTTATTTTATTATCTTTCCCGTGAATACGATGTAGCCGAATCATCCGACTTACGTTTTATTCCTGGGAGAGCTGCTGAAATTATTTATAATGGAAAATCTATAGGTGTTTTTGGAGAGCTTCACCCGCAAGTGATGGAAAACTGCGGTGTCACAGTTCCCTGCACCGCGGGTGAAATCGATTTAGACGAACTTCTTTAAAGCTGTATCAAATCTTATGATCATTGGGCAAACTCAATCATCTTCGTATATATTAAAAGTATCCATAGTATTTGGGTATACTATTTCAGAATTTGGATTCACAATTTCAAATATTTCCATGTTAAAAACTGAGTCGGGATAATCCAATAACGCCGAATCCAATAAAGCTTCCCTGCGCACGGCTTGATTTGCCGCTGTTAAAGAAAGAGCGGTTTGTAAAAGGATGGAAGATTGAATATCTGAGTTTCTTGTGGATAGCGCGCTTAAACGGATATAACTGACATTTTGATCAACATATCGTTCTCTGCCGGGATCCCAGCCTCTGATTTCTACAAAGCCGTTATTTTCGGTTTCCGGGTAATAAATAACTACAGTTCTGCGGGTCATAATTGTGCTTGATACATCGACAGTTCTTGGGGATGAGAAAAGGGTGGCTCTATCATCAATTACAACCGCAAGCCTGCCGCCTTCGACAACCTGATTGGCGAGAGCGAAACCTTCCGTTCCATTTTCACGGCGTATTTCCACAAAGTTTAAAAGACGGCCGTCTGTCCATGTTAAACGTCTTGGTTCTCCTATATAGATGTTTTCACCCAGAGTCATGTTCGCGCTCCATCTGGCTTTAGTCGCTTCGGTTCCATCATCTTCACCGTCAATTGCGTAAAAACTTGAGGTTACAGGCATTACAAAACCCGGTTTTGTTATAGTTGATGTGTTTATAGAAATGTTCGCGTTTCCAGAATTATCTTCCGCTTCAGCGGCTTTTGATCCTTCTTTTTTTTCACATGAAAAGAACAATACTACACTCATTATAAGCATAAAAGGTAAAATTTTATTTTTCATGAAATCCTCCATAAAATGTATATTATTAAAATACAACAGATCATAAACATTGACAACCGCGAAAAAACGTTTTAATATTAATTTATGGCTGGAAATGCAAACGGGGACATGGATCCCGAACTTGCCGCTTTATTGGGAACAGCTGGCTCTGGTGGTGGCCAGCTTCCGGATTTTAATGATATTTTCGGCGAGAAGAATAAAGAAGATTTCGCGGATATCTCAAGTACATCTGGCAGCGAGGTTGATCTCAGCGCTTCCGGGTTTCCTCAGGTAACAAAGCGTCTAGAAGAAAAAGGACACAATTATTTTAACGATCCCAATTATTACAAGACCGCTTTATCCAACGAAAGTGATATAGCTCAAAGGGTGCATGGTATTTTGCAAAAGTACCTTACCTCTAAAGACCCAAAAGATCGAAGCGTATTTCGCCAGCAATTCATTTCCCCATACTGGGAATTCCTTTTTAATATCGCGAGAAAAAGCACAAGCAGATTACCGCCGCCCAAAAAGTTTCTTCTTCGTTTCGCGCTTTTGCACCCCGCTTTTTTAAACGCGGAAACAAGAGATTTTTTTAGTAAAGTTGTTGAAGATAATCCGCTGGATCAGCCTGTTTATTATATGGATGAATGGTTTAATGCCGTTGGAACTTCTAAAATGCGCTCATCCAGCACGGACGAAGTTAAATAGCGCGAGGTAATACTAATTCTAAAATTCAACAGTTACTGGAAAAAGCGCAAGGCAAGTTTGACGGTTCAAGATCGATACTTAAAGCGAAAGACAGAGAACGTCACGAGATTGAAAAGATAATTCGTGACAGAATAAATTCAATTTTTGAACGCACCCCGTTAGCTGAATTACCCGACGCGAGCGATTGTTTTAGCGAAGGGCAAAAAATGGCGATTAATGAAACTCAAAATCTTTTAAAACAATTGATGAAAAACGATCACGAACTGGTTATAAGCATCAGGGATTTTGTAAGCGCCGAAAACGATGTACAGCATTTACAGGAAAAATTAGCAAACGAAGGCGGAGCGGCAACAGTAGACCTTGGAGCGATAGATACAGAATGTGATACCATCCGTCAAATGGCGAAAATGACTATCGGGCGGCAAGGGAATCACTTTCCAGTCCTTACAAGCGAATATTTTCACAGTATGCCTAGCGAAGTCGCTACACGGGAAAATATCATTTCCATGCTTGCGAGGATCGAAAGTATCGATAAAGAAGCGTTTTGCCGAATATATAAAAACAGATTAAACCGCATAGCGCCGTTTGTTTTATTAATTCCCACCTATGGTGACATGGGTTTTTGCTGGGAACCGTTTGATCGATTTAACCGCGCGACAAGCCGCGGGCGAATTATAGTTCCAATGTACCCAAGAAATTTATACCTCGCGGTTCTTACAGCGGTCGCTGACTTACGCTGGCAGGTCGCGAAGGAAAAAGCGTCTTTTTACTGGATGGAAGAAGGGCTTACAGGAAATTATTACCAATGGTTCCAATCAAATAAATTAAAAGGCGATATTAAAGAATATTTTATCCGCGATTATATTTTATGGATGACAAAAGAAGCTGAAGGCATACAAAAACTTGATAAAGATGTCCGCGGCACTTTCTGGCGCCACATGCCTTTCACTCAGGAAATAAAAGAAAAACTAAAAACCCGCAACCTTATTTATCAGGAACTTTACCAGCGCGATCAAAACAGGGCAATGTCAGACGGATACTGATGTATCAATAATGATTAATAATCTTCGAAGCAGCCTCGTGAATTTTGTTAATAATTTCCTGTCTTTGTAATGGCGTAAGATTCCTGACATTTGCCTCGGCGTTATTTTGAAACAGGCAGTAAGACTCAATTTCCAGCGCGGAAGCTATTTTTTCGATCATTTCCGGGGACGGGAATTTTTTTCCAACTTCAATTTCCGCAATATATCCCTGAGATGAATCACACATATCGGCAAGTTTTTCTTGTGATATTTTACGAGATTTTCTTAGATCCTTTAAATTTGCTATAAAAAGCTCTTGAAACGTCATTTAAAAACTCGCTTTTTACAATTTTTTCCCTACTTATATGCTAATAGTATATAAAACCTATTGATAACCTGCTTATTGCAACTTAATATATATTATCGCTTTAAGCAGCTAATTTGTTTTATTAATTTTAATGTTTTGGAGTTATTTATGAAAAAACTATTTAAGTTGTTTGGAATTATTACTCTTGTTGTTTTTATTGGGTTTTTTACAACTTGTGATCCTGATGATGATGGAAATACTGTTGAAACACCTATAACAAGTATTTCTGCAGGAACTTATATTGGAACACAAACAATAATTCTTTCAACTTTTACATCGGGTGCAACAATTTACTTTACTATTAATGGTGAAACACCTACAATAAATAGTACTCAGTATACAACAGCTGTAACTGTAAATAAAACTATGACCATCAAAGCTATTGCTATAAAAAATGGTATGACAAACAGCGATATATTTGAAGCGAAATATACGATTATGAATTATATAGTAAGTACACTGGCTGGTACTGGGACTGATGGATATATTGATGGTGATGGAAATATAGCTCAATTTAATCAACCTATTGGTATTGCTATAGATTCTGAAGGGAATATTTTTCTCGCAGATATGAACAACCATCGAATTAGAAAGATAACTCCGCAAGGAGTTGTAAGTACACTGGCTGGTACTGGAACTGAAGGATTTACCGATGGTGAAAAAGGTACAGCTCAATTTAAAAGTCCTTGTGGTATTGCTGTAGATTCAGAAGGAAACATATATGTTGCAGATACTCTTAATAATCGAATCAGAAAAATAACACCGCAAGGAATTGTAAGTACATTAGCTGGTAATGGTACTGATGGATTAAATGATGGTGCAGGAAGTACAGCATTGTTTTTTAGTCCTACAGATTTAACGATAGATTTAGAAGGATATATATATGTAGCAGACATGGGAAATCATCGAATCAGAAAAATAACCCCTCAAGGAGAGGTAAGTACATTTGCCGGGACTGGTGATGTTGGATTTGGTTACGGAGGTTTTCATAATGGTTTGGGACATACAGCAAGATTTGATTCTCCACATGGTGTGGCTGTAGATTTAGAAGGAAACATATATGTTGCTGATTCTTTGAACAATCGAATAAGAAAAATAACGTCACAAGGAGTTGTAAGTACACTAGCTGGTAATGGTACTGATGGATTAATTGATGGCGTAGGAAGTGCATCTCAGTTTTTTTATCCCTCTCATGTAGCTTTAGATTCTTTGGGTAATATTTATGTTGCAGATAATTTGAATAATTCAATCAGAAAGATAACTCCATCAGGAGTTGTAAGCACGATAGCAGGTAACGGAATACAAGGATTTTATGATGGATCTGGAAATATTGCTCAGTTTAATATGCCTACTGGTATTGCTGTAGATTATGAAGGGAATATTTATGTAGTTGATACTGGTAATATTCGAATTAGGAAAATAGTACTTGTAGAAATTACTGATTGACGTACTAGTTATTTGCTTGTACAAACAGGTTATTGTTAGGTGTAAATATTAAAATCCGCGGACAATATTATAAAGTTTAGGATTTTCATAAATATCATGATTTGCTCCGTGCCTTACAAAAACCGCTCCTCGTTTTGTTATTTCTTTGAGTAGTTTTTGTCGTTTCAAGCAGGAACCTTCAATCGTAGAATACCGTTTTTTCGTTTTTGAGATAGTCGTTTTTCTTCTTCCTGGCGTATTTGATATACATCAGCTAACATTTCTTCTAATTCAACAAGATTATGTCCTTGTGTAAGATGATCAGGATAAACATTTAAATATCCTACAAACCAACCGTCATCAGCTTCCCAATAAGTATATGCAATTTCCATAATTTAATTATTATTTAATAATAAAAAATAATCAATGGTTGCCAACTTACAAAATCTCTTTCAAAATCTTAAACACTTCATCTTCCGAAATGGTCCAGGGAGAGTTTGCCACAAAATCAAGATTGCGGGCAGCTTCGGCTGCGGCTGTCAGGCGATCTAAAGAAATATTATACTGCTTTAAATCTGATGGAACATTGAGCGCTGCCATTAATCGGCGGATACCTTCTACCGCGGAGGCTGCGGCTTCAGCTACCGAAGCGGCTTTCGCGTTGCCAAGCGCTGACGCGACACGGGCTATTTTTTCAGGGCGGGCGGTGACAAACCGCTGTACAATATGCGGGAAAAGTACGGCGGAACATAGCGGTTTCGCGGCGGATGAACGGGCATTTATTGCCGCCGATAATCCAGCGCCGATACCAGGTGAACTTAAAGAGGAGCCGGCAGATGAAAGAAAATTTGCCTGCGTGAAAACTTCGGCGTTTATACCGTTTGAAGCGCCCCTTAAAAGTTTCGCGTAAAAACCTAACGCTTTTTCCAGTAATGTGTCAGAAATAAAATTGGCTTTTGTAGAACAATAAGCTTCTATTGCCGAAAAGAAACCTTCCAAAACAAGAGCGGCGGCGTTTTCACTTGATAATACATTTAATAAATTATTATCGATTATGAGCGCTGTGTATAAATTATCTGGCGATGGAATTAATTTTAACTGCCTGTTTCGTGGATCTGACGCGATAAAATATTTTGTTAATGAAAATGAATCCATGCCGTTTGTAGGAATCGATATAAGTGATAAAAATTTATTTTGTATATTTCTGCCGTCTAATAATTCAAAAGCGCTGATTTTTTCAGGAGCCATAATTGCCGCCATTCGGGCGATAATTTGTGTTTTATATCCGCCAAAACTAATAATAGCGTCGCAATGAGCGGCTCGTGAAAGTTCTACAATATTTTCCGCCATCTCTACCGATGAATCTTCTTCGATACCGTTAAAAATAATGGCTTCCAAACCTGAGTCTTCAAGAACTTCTTTTAAACGATTTACAAGCTGCGTTTCAAGTTTATGGTCGGCGGCAATCATCATCCTAGATCCATGACGGCTCGCGATTGTTCCCGCCATGCTAAGAGTATTAGAGCCGATAAGTACTTCAGGATCCAGTTTAAACGAAATATCCATATTCACCTTTCTTTTATTTAAAAAAAAACCTGACCACTTAATTTAGTGGTCAGGTCAAAATAATACTTATTAAAATCTACGCAAACTCGCTTTGCCGCAAACTTGTTTTGTTACGCAAACCACGCATTGATAATTCTGTCTGCTGTCGCATTAACGATTCTATCGTTTATATACGAAGGATCTTCAATTCTCTGCCTGAGTTCAACAATCCGGGCTTCGTCAAGTTCCGGGGTAGATTTAATAAGTTCCAAAACCTGATACCTTTCAGCCTGTTCCCGTGCTTCCACGGAAAGGTTGATTGTATCGGTCTTTTCGTTCCCCCCCACCTGTTCACTCCTGCCGGCTCTCTTGCCGGGAAGAATGGGTTCTACATGACCTATCCTGTTTACTGTCATACTCTTACCCTACCTATACCCTATTATC
>WQXE01000032.1 GCA_009784995.1 Treponema sp.
GGCGAAAGCTGCCCGGGTTCGGCTTTTGTTTCGTTAAGGCATAAAATGTCGGGGTCTTCTTCTTTTAGCCATTCAAAAAAACCTCGCTTTTCTACCGCTCGGATACCGTTAACATTCCAGGTGATTATTCGCATTGTTCATTATATATCGATAAAACGCGGTTTTCTAGTGTTTAAAATAAATATTTGCTGATTTTCTAAAATTATGGTTGATAATAAGAAAAAAATTTGATATAATAATAAACATCAATATTTAATGATATTATTAAATTGAAGCTTGGATGTTATTTTTATAATGTCCTGGAAAAAAGGGGTGAGGTGACAGCTTTTTAGTTGTCACCTTTTTTTTTGTGACTGATACCTTTTATAACCCACCAGATGATTGTTTTAAAGCGTTCATAACCGCCATAGATTTATTCACACATTCCTGATACTCGGATTCAGGATTACTTTCCGCGACAATTCCAGCGCCGCTTCTTACAAAGACCTTGTTATTATTTCTGTACACGATTCTTATCGCGATACATGTATCCATGTTGCCTGTAAAATCCAGATAACCGATCGCTCCGCCGTAAATGCCTCGTTTGTTTTTTTCCTGTTCATTGATAATTTGCATCGCGCGTACTTTCGGCGAGCCGGATAAAGTTCCCGCGGGTAAAATCGCGTTAATGGCATCCAGTCCTGTTTTATCTTCGCGGATAATTCCGGTTACGGTAGAACCAATGTGCATAACATGAGAGAACCGTAAAATAGACATATAATTTTCTACATTAACAGTTCCTTCTTTGCTGACTTTTCCCAAATCTTCTTTGCCAATTTCTACAAGCATATCGTGTTCGGAAAGTTCTTTTTTATCAGCGAGTAATTCTTTTTCCAAAGCTATGTCTTCTTCGTTTGTAATACCTCGCCGCCTTGTTCCGCCAAGAGGAAAGGTTGATAATTTTCCGTTACGCAATTTTACTAGAGTTTCAGGAGAAGCGCCCGCGATTTCCAGACTATTTCCGTTAAAATAAAACATATAAGGTGAAGGATTGATCGTGCGAAGCACACGGTATGTATCGAAAATACTGCCTTCAAAATCCGCTTCATAACGGTTGGATAAAACAACTTGTGTTATATCGCCTTTGTTAATATAATCTTTCGCTCTTTCCACCATTTGGCAATATTCTTCTTTTGTAAATAACGCTTTAAAATCCGATTTTAAATTCGCCGTTGGCGTCTGTTCGTGTTTTCCGAAAGTAATTAATTCTTTTAGTTGTTCAAGCTTTTGTATTCCTTTTTTGTATTCTTCTTCCAGGTTTTCTGTTTTGATATTTACAATTAAAATAATTTTTTGTTTATAATGATCAAAAGCGATAACTTTATCGAATAACATAATATCAACATCATTAAAATGCTCTTCATCAGCAGAAGTGTCTAGATTTAACGCGGGTTCGCTGTATTTTGCGTAATCATAAGCGAAATAACCTACAAGTCCTCCCGTAAATGGGGGTAGATAATCAAACTTAACACTTTTATTTTGATCGATTATTTCCTGAATTTGTTTGTTGGGATCATCTGTTTTGAATAATTTATTTCCTTTGCCGCCTAATTGAGAAGTTAAGGTCATTATGCCGTTGTGGCATGTAATTTCCATTGATGGGTCAAAACCTAAAAAGGTGTACCTGCCCCATGTTTTTGTATTTTCGCCAACCGCGTTCGCGCTTTCCAGAATAAAACAATGTTTGCTTACGTTTTTTATTTTTTTAAATACATCGATAGGCGTAACCATATCGGAATACATTTCTGTACTTATCGGGATTAAATTGTAAATCCCTGTTGTGTTAATTTGATTAACTTCTTCCAATGACGGTTTATACATTTATAAAATCTTTCCTTCCATTGCCGCGCGTTTTTTTAAATCTTCCATTAATGTTCCAAATTGTTCCAAATCCAGTGATTGAGCGCCGTCGCATAATGCCTTCGCGGGATTGTTATGCGTTTCTATCATAAGACCGTCGGCTCCTACAGCGAGCGCGGCTTTCGCGAGCGGCGGAACAAGACTTCTTATACCTGCCGCGTGGCTTGGGTCTACGATAACTGGCAGATGCGATTTTTGTTTTATAACGGCAATTGCGGATAAATCCAGTGTGTTACGTGTCATTGTCTCGAATGTGCGGATGCCTCGTTCGCATAAAATAACATTGTCATTCCCTGAAGATACAATGTATTCAGCGCTCATCAGTAATTCTTCGATTGTATTGGCAAGTCCTCTTTTTAAAAGCACGGGTTTTTTTAACTTGCCTACAACTTTTAATAAATCGTAGTTTTGCATGTTTCTGGCTCCGATTTGAACCATATCGACATCATCAAATAAATCTATCTGCGTTTGATTCATTATCTCGGACACAATCGGCAGACCAGTTTCTTTTTTCGCGAGGCGAAGCATATCGAGCCCTTCAACCTGTTTGCCCTGAAAGGCGTACGGCGAAGTTCTTGGTTTAAACGCTCCCCCGCGCAGAATTTTTGAACCGCTTTGTTTTACACTGCGCGCGATTTCCAGAATTTGCTCGTTACTTTCAACCGAACAAGGTCCCGAAATAATCGTAAAAAACCCCTCGCCGATTGACACATTTCCAACTTTAACAATAGTATCATCTTCATGAACAGTACGGTTAACAGCCTTGAATTGTTCTGTTATACGCTTTCCAAAGTCGATTATATCATTGGTTTGAACCACATGATCCAAATCGACCGCGATAGTGTTTCCAATCAGACAGATAGCGGTATGCTCGGTTCCTACGCTATATATGGTAGAAAACCCTTTTTGTTCCCAATCGGAAATGAATTTGTCAATTTTTTCCTTTGGTACATTGGGTTTTAATATAAAGACCATTTTAAACTCCTGGGAAAATTATATAGAAGTTTGTGAATATAATCAATAATCGCGTAACAACAGAGCCGCCGGTCGCTATCGCGTTAAAAGCGGTAATTATTAAAAAGTTGATAGTTCAAAATATCTCCTTTTGTGTTATATTTAATATTATGGCAAATTTGTTTGATTATATTAAGTGGAGAGGCGACATTTGTTTTTCCGCGTCTCCGTTTAACCCTGTCGATAATATAATTATCTCCCAGCTTTCGTATCTTACTCTTGACGGTATAGTTCCAAGTCCCGATGATAAAACAAGTATAAGTATCGCTCTTGCCGTAAGAGTTTTTAATGAAAGATTAAAAAGTAAAGAGAGTATAAAATTAACTTCTGTTTTTAAGGAAGATCCGGATTTAATAAGAGCTTTGGGCGCTTCCAGAAGATTTGGAAACTGCCAGCTTTTTGGTTATATAAACCAGCTTGATACAAACCTTGAACTTCAATTTGCCGCGCTCTGTATTAATACAAACGACGGTTACAATTCAATATCGTTTCGCGGAACAGATTCTTCTTTAGTAGGGTGGAAGGAAGATTTTAACATGTGTTTTAAAGATGTAGTTCCTTCTCAGCTTGAAGCGGTTAAATATCTTGATGAAATGGCGCCGAAGATTAAAGGCAAACTGCGCGTTGGAGGTCATTCAAAAGGCGGAAATCTCGCTATTTATGCCGCTTCAAATTGTAAAAAAAGTATAAGAAAAAGAATTAAAGTTATTTATAATAATGACGCGCCGGGTTTTAACGAAAAGTTTATAACCAGCGCTGGTTTTCTGGCGGTTAAAGATCGAATTCAATCCTATGTGCCGCAGTCGTCGGTTATTGGAATGTTTATGGAGCACGGGAAAAGCAACATAATAATAAAAAGCAGCGAAAGCGGTATTATGCAGCACTGTCTTTATTCATGGGAAGTGACACATAACGATTTGGTTCGCGCGGAAAAATCTACAATAAGCAGCCGTTTTATAAATAAAACCGTTCGTGAATGGATCAATAGTCATGATTATTCACAGCGTGAAAAGTTTATAGAAGCTCTTTATTATATTTTTAAAGCCGCGGATGTAAAATCCACAACTGATTTTGAAAATTCCTGGTTTTCATCGGCGGGTAAGGTATTAAAATCATTGGGTAATGTTGATGAATCGACAAGAAAATTTATCAGAAAAACAATAGCCGAGCTTTTTGTGACGGCAGGACGCAATTTGCATACATTACATCAAGGGAGCGAAGATTCGTAATATATCCTGAACAATCCTCTGAAATGCGTTACGCGCGCAGTCTTTTATTGTAATTTCCTGCGATCGCGGAAGAGTATTTAAAAAATCATTTTTTACGGCGGCTACGGTTTCACTCGCGTAAATTAAAACGCCGCATTCAAAGTGTAAGTACAAACTTCTAAAATCCAGATTTGTAGTTCCTACAGTCGCTATTTTATCATCGGAAACAAATGTTTTTCCATGATTAAAACCGGATGTATATTCGTATACTTTTACACCAGCCTGAATTAAACGGCGGTAATATGAACGCGACGTTATCGCGACAATCCATTTATCCCACCTGTGAGGCGTAATTATGCGCACATCAACGCCGCTTTTAGCGGCAAGAGTAAGCGCGGATAAAAGATTGTCATCTACAATAAGATAAGGCGTATTAATGTAAACATAATTTTTTGCCTGATTAATTATTTGAATGTAAACATGCTCGCCGACATTTTCAGGATCGATAGGACTGTCAGCGTAAGGCTGAACATATCCCCAGGATTCATAACCTTCAATTACGCCGCCCGCTGTATGTTCAATAATATTTTCCTTCCATGGAAAAAACGAAGCGTAATTATCTTTTTGTTTAAAACCAAGATTCCACATTTGCAAAAATATTAAAGTTAAAGACCAAGCGCCGTCACCTTCGATCATTATCGCGGCGTCTTTCCAATGTCCGAATCTTTTTACAACATTTATATATTCATCGGCGATGTTTAATCCGCCTGTGAAAGCGACTTTACCGTCTATCGAAATAATTTTTCTGTGGTCTCTGTTATTTTGCAAAGAAGAAATAATCGGTTTAAACCTGTTAAACACATATGTTTTAATTCCTCTTTTTCTGAGTTTTTTTTGGAAATCAGAAGGTAAGGTAAAAAAGCAGCCTAAATCGTCATACATTATTCTTACATCCAAACCTTCAGCGGCTTTTTTTTCCAGTGTTTTTAAAATAAAATCGAGCATGTGCCCTTCTTTAATAATAAAGAATTCCAGAAAAATATATTTTTTCGCTTTTTCAAGTTCTTCAAGTACATTGTAAAAAAATGATTCACCCGACGGAAAGTAAACCTGCCTTGTATTGCCGTAAACGGGAAACCCCGCGTATTCCTGTAAATAAAACGCCTGTGTTTTAAATTCGGGGTGAATATTTATTAATTCATCAAGGCGGTTGCCGGGAAGTAAAAAAGCTTCCTGAGTATCCCTAATGTTTCGGTTAAGCGCTCTTCTTAATCTTTTTGGATTAGACCAGAAGTTTAACATTATATAAAGTATTCCGCCAAAGAATGGAAATAATAAAATCAAAAAAATCCATGTAAGTTTGTAACCGGGCTTTTCATGTTTATTAATAATTGATATACAGACGATGATACTGATAAAACCCAAAACAAGGTATGAATATCTTAAATAAATCCCTGTTCCCGCAATTAAAGAAATTATAATTGCCAGTTGTATCAGTAAAGATATTATTACCAGAGCTTTTCTTCTAAAGAGTAAAGTAAGCCATTTTTTAGTTTTTTTTACAGGCATTTATTTAAGTATACATAAGAATACTAAATTTAACAATAAAAACTAAATAGGCCATTTTCCCGCGCCTTGTCTAAGGACTTTTATCTCATCCGAACACATGTTAAGAATTGTAGAAAATATCCGCTCTCTTTCTTCGCCGCTGTCAAGAATTAAATCCAACCCTTCGATTTCATCGAGCTCCCAGCCGCTTTCAAAAAGCTGGTCTTCGGGTATTGGCGGCAGTTCTGTTTCAGCTTCTTCGCTGTTTTCCGTTTCATCCTCATCGTTTTTTACCATACTTCTTTTCGCTGTAATCGAATAAAGCGGATGTCTTAGGGTTTCTATCAATTTTATTGGAACAGGATAATCGGGGATACGAACACCCAGCTCCTGACGGCGTATATCAAGAAATTTTTCGGTTCCTGAAAGTGTTTCCAAAATAAAAACATAAGGTCCGGGTGTTAGGCGGTTTATCAATCTAAAACGCGTATTATCCAGTTTGCAAACTTCCACAAATTGCGAAATATTCGAACACAATAGGGTAAAGTGGCGTTCATCTCTTTCACCTGAAAGATTTCTTAATTTTTTTATCGCGGTACGGGATTTTATCGAGCAAACAATACTCCAGCTTGTATCGGTAGGAAGAGCGAGAAGCCCTCCGTCTTCCAGTATTCGCGCGGCGCGGTTTAAAACTCTATCATCGATATTAGAAGGGACAATGTATTCAATCATAAGACCTCATGGAACCCACATTAATTTATCAGGCGCGGATTCTTTTAAAAATATATTTTCATAACGGCCTGAATGTTTTATGGATGTGTCTTCAGGATTATATGTTTGCATTAAACACCAGATAATATCTTCCATTATATTGGAAGAATGAGTTGTAACATAACGGAACCAGATTTCTTTTTCTTCCAGGATTTTCCGCAAACTTTCATTGTCTTTGCATAAATCCGGATCTGTAACCCGCCTTATTTCGCTTCGCAATCCTCCGTAAATTGTTTTTTCTACAAAAAAAAGACGCAGGCGGTTTTTTTCATCCATCCAGTATATTTCAAAAATACCCGCTACAGCGGGGACTTTTGTTATAATCGCGTAACGATCTGCTTTCGCGAGCGGTGACCAGTTTACAAAATAATAAATATCTCCATTTTTTTCCGTTGCCGTAATTCCGTAATTCATTATTTAATCTAGCATAAAATTAATATATTTTCTATATATAAAAAATAATTAATGTATGAAAATAGATACACTATTTGTATAACACATTTCTTTTATTTTTTCCAGAAAATCACTTAATTCCTTATGTTATATAGAGTTACAAGCGTTGCTTCCATTGTTTTGATGACTTGGCACGCTTTTTGCTATAATATAATTGCCAGAACGGCTGGAGGGTTAGATGCAGAAGAAAATGTTAAAATCCAATGATAATTTGCTTGAAATGTACTATAAGCAGATTAAGGCATTTCCTCTTTTATCATTTGAAGAAGAACTGGAATTATCAAGGCAAATTCAGGAAACTCTGCGTGATAAAGATGATGATTACATTTTCGAAGGAAACAATTCGGCTTTACATAAATTGGTAAACTCCAATTTAAGGCTTGTAATAAAAATCGCGGGATTATTTAATGTACCAGGTATTTCCATTATGGATATGATTCAGGAAGGCAATATTGGATTGATTCACGCCGCGAAAAAATTTGATTTTCGCAAGAATGTTCGTTTTTGTTCTTACGCTAGCTGGTGGATTCGCCAGTTTATAAGCAGATATATAATCAATAAAAGACGCATGGTTCGTTTACCTGAACGCAAAGAAGAAACACTGCGAAAAATTCAGCAGACATATCATGTTCTTTGCCAGACTTTGATGCATCAACCCAAGTCCGCTGATATCGCGAAAGAACTTGGTCTTTCTGTTCAGGATGTTGATTCATTTGTAAATATATCGGCGGATTCTTTGTCGTTCGAACGGAATATGAATGATGATGAAAATATCAGCGCTGTTGATTTCCATGAAGATTATACATATAACCCTGAACGTAATTTGATGAAGCAGGCATCCAAAGATGGTACAATGCGCGTATTAAATAAATTGATGGATAAAGAAAAACGCATTTTAAGTTATCGTTATCAATTGAATGGATGTGAACGCCACACATTGCGGGAGATAGGAGACAAACTCGATATTTCCCCCGAAACTGTACGTCAGATTGAACAAAGAGCGCTTAAAAAAATTCGCAATCACGCGAACGAACTGCGCGAATGTCTTTACGAAGAGGCGATGTAAGAAAGAAGAGTTTGCTCTTTTAAAAAACGTAATAATTTATTATAATTATCAAATGATAAATGAGAACGCTCTTGTTATATATAAAAATAAACCCGCTATTGTAATAGATCGCGCTGATGGAAAATATACAATTACCCTAACAGACGGCGAACAAGTGAAAGTTCGGGATAAAGATATAGAATTAATACACCCCGGACCTGTAAAAAATTTTAGTGAAATCGAAATTGATAATCCGCCGGAATCTTCTATTAAAGAAGCGTGGGAACTATTACTGGAAGAAAATGATCCCATGTCTTTAAAGGATCTAACCAATTTAATATTTAGTGAATATAAACCATCAACAGCTTTCGCGGTTTATTCCCTGTTAAAAGACGGACTTTATTTTAACGGAACAATCGACGCTATTATACCTCGTAAAAAAGAAGATGTTGAAAACGAAGAATCAAAGCGAGGCGAAAAATTACGTGAAACAGAAGAACGATCAGGGTTTATTAACCGAATAAAAGCGTGTTTAAAAAACCCTTCCGGTAATGTTATACATTCTGATGATTTTCGTTTTATGCAGGATGTTGAAGCTTTAGCTTTCGGCAAGTCTACAAAGAGTCGTACGTTAAAAGATTTAGGTTTAAGTGAAACGCCGGAAGACGCGCATAATCTTCTTTTAAAAACAAATTTTTGGACACCGATGGTAAACCCGCATCCTGTTCGTTTTGGTCTTTCTTTAAATAATGCTGTAGTTTGCCCCGACGCGCCTTTAGCCAATGAACAAAGACAGAATTTGTGTCATTTAAAAGCATTCGCCATTGATAATAGTTGGAGTAACGATCCCGACGACGCGATTTCATTAACAGAAGAATCGGGGAAGACTATATTTTATGTGCATATAGCCGACCCCGCGTCGAGTATAACATTTGACAGTCCTTGCGAAAAAGAAGCGAAAGATCGCGGAGCTACTCTTTATATTCCGGAAGGCACATACCGTATGTTAGCTGACGATTCCATTCCTCTTTTCGCGCTTGGGCTTTCCGGTAAATCACCGGTGCTTACTTTTAAAATGACAATAGATACAGAAGGTTATGTTATTGATACGGAAATATTTCCTTCTATTGTTAATGTACGCCGTTTAACATACGAACAAGCCGACAAAGAAATGGAAGAAAATTCAGAAGATGGCGCGATATTACGTTCTCTTTATGATTTAACTCAGAAAATATTTAATCGCAGAGCCGCGCAAGGCGCGATAAACATTGAATATTTTGATGTTCATATCTTTGTAGAAAATGAGACAGTAAAAATCGAACAGGAAATACATTGTAAATCCGCGTCTATCGTAAAAGAATGTATGATAACAGCCGGTGAAGGTACAGGAACATGGGCGGCGTCAAGAGGACTTGCCTTTCCGTATATTAGCCAGGAAATAGAAACACAGCCTGATAACAAACAAAAAGATTTGGGCGGCATCGCGGGATCATTTCAGCTTAGGCGCTGCATGAGACCTCGTGTTCTTTCTGTAAAACCAGGACGGCATCAGGGATTGGGATTGGAAACATACACACAGGTTACAAGCCCTCTTCGCAGGTACACAGACCTTTTATCGCACATTCAGATACGCAAAGTGCTGCGAGGCGAAAAACCGCTTTCCGCTGACGACATTTCCATGCGGCTTGGTTTTGGCGAAGCGGCTTCATCAGCGGTTATACACGCCGAAAGAGCGTCAAATAATCACTGGGTAATGGTTTACTTGTTAAATAAAATTAACTCCGGCTTTGATGCCATCGCGATTGAAAATAAAGGAAACCGCTGGCTTGTATTAATTCCTTCAATCGCGCTTGAAATTCAAATCCCATTGCAAAAAAAAGTATCGCCTAACGAAACGATTAAACTTGTTTTAAAATCTGTAAACATATCCAAAGGTGAAGCTGTTTTTATACACTCGGTTTAATTGGAATCCGCGCATACCAAAGGTATGAAAAATCCGCGGACATTTTTTCACCAGCAAACAAGTTTTCCCCTGTCGCTTACAAACCCCTGATTAGTAAAGAATTTTGCAAACTCGCTTTTGTCAGCGTCCTGATTATTTATTTTTTCCAATACTATTTTATTTTGCGGCATTATCTTTCTTGTACGGGGTATTTTTAACATTTCAATTAATCGCTCTATGTCCGGATCATCTGTTTTAATTAAAATTTGGAGTTCTTTGCCTGTTTTTGTAGACATTGCAAGAAGATTTGAACCTTTATAATAAAGTCTGTTACCTGAGCTTCTTGGGCATAACTTGTATTGGTTATTGGAAAAATCTATATCTAATCCCGCGGGGTTCGCGGGGTCCGCGGCATTCATCCAGAAAAATTCGTTAAAACTTTCTGCTTTTTCAAGATCGGAAGCGATCGAGGGAGACGCGAACTGTAAAGAATTAACCCCCGCGAAAAAGCGTCCTGTAACAAGTTCGCCGGCGAGTTCCATCCGCCGCATGGTAGGAAGCAGTTTTGACCATGATAAAACAGAGGATTCGTATTCCAAAAACGGACGGCATAAAATTCCCCAGCGGCTTAGTAAAAGTCGTACACGATCCCGGTTAAGAGCGTCTTCTTCGATAGGATCGACAGAATGTTCGTTTGTTAAAAGCGAAAACCAGTTACCGTGTACAGGCGCTCCGCCTTTCCAGCGGTTTTTTAACGCGCTTGGAATTTTCGGCTTACGTCCAAACGAATAATTGTTATTATGAATTTGCGAAATCTCTATCTCTTTTGGAATAAAGCCGTGTTCAATACCCCTTCTTACAGGATCAAAAGAATCCGCGGTTAAATTACCTTTCCAAACTTCATCCCACAAAGATTCTGTGCAGGTACGGCTGTCTGTATTTAATTCGTTTTTTATTTCCCAAAAATCACGCGGACGGTTAAAAAAAGCTGTTGTTATTAATTTTTCCATCATGTTATTTGTTTCAGTATTTTTTTGGTTTTCAAAAGCCAGTTCCAAATCTTCCGGATGACAAAAACTTATTTTTTCTTTTCCGCCTGTTCCATACCAAACAAGATTTCCTTCGCGTATTTGTTTATTTAATTTTTCAGGATCGTACGAAGAGTTTCTTGCATAAAATATTTCTGTTTCCCATAATTTAGCGGCGGCACTCCAAACCTGTAGATTATTTTTGAAAATCGAATCATCATTGCCGCCTAATCCGTGTTTGAGCGCAAGGAAGGGAATAATTAACGAAGATGGGCGTTCTTTAATTTCCGCTCTCGCTTTTTTGCGCGAAAGACGCAAAAGCATTTCTAGATTTTCTCTATCGCATATTAAAAAAGTTCGCGATGTTTCATTTGCCGTGTCTTCACAGATAATATCATTAAAAACTTCGTCAACTTCTACAAGCGCGTTAATAGCGTCTTCTGTTTCACTTATTGATGTACCGAATATTTTGCTTATTTGCTCTTTGGAAATTGGTCCTTCGTAACGCAGCCATTGACCAAGTATACTTAAAGGTTCGTTATTCCACGTTTCTTCCAATTCACTGTGAACAATTGACGCGATTTTCGCGCCGTTTCGTGTAATTGTTTTTATTTTTTGTGTATCGATTGTATTTATTATTTCCCGCGGCATGAAAGAACATATAGATTCCCATTCGTCTAAAGGTATCGCGATTCTTTCTTTTACCCATTCAACAAGTGAGCGTTCATTATCAGGCGCGTATCCATATTTTTCCCTGCGCAATCTTGAAACAAAATCTTCTATTGTTGATCTTTTTAAGACAGGGCGCAGTGAAGCGTTGTTTATAGCTTCTTCGATAACTTTATCGGAAAGGGTTGCCGATTTAGAGCCTATTAAATCTTTACGTTCGTCATATTCATATACGAAACTGTCTGTTTCTGCTCTTACGACATCATTGGAAAAAGGACTTGGGATACTGGTTTGAAAAAACGATAACGTTATTTCGCCGTTATTCATGGAAGAAATCAAATCGTTAAACCCCGTCATGTCGAATGTGTCGATAAGGCAGCTTCGCCACGCTTCTGTTGTTACCGGAAACCCGTCTTCTTCCATGACTGCGTCAAAAAGGCGTTTTGATCTTTGGCGCATGAGCCAAAGCGGAGTGCGCTTGCCAAACGGCGCTTTTGGAAGTAAAAGACTGCGTTCGGCAGCTTCGCGGAATGCCGCGCCAAAAATACCGGAGCTTTCAAGGCGGTTTCTGAAAAACCTCTGCGCTCTTGTGATACCGCCTGTATCGCAATTTTCTAGTGACAAAAGCGCTTTTCTGAATATTTCTTCTATATGGTGCCCTGTTTCTTCGATACCGAGATTTGGTAGTAAAAATAAAATATTGTCATCTGTAGAAAAAGAAGCTACTCGCAGTTTTATTGTTTCTTCAAGTTCAGTACTTAAAGCGAGTGAAAGCGGATAATTTATTTGTCCGCCTCTGAAACTGTGGACTACTACGGAACAAAAATCCTTGTTTTGTTCGTTTCCTTTTATTATTTCTATAATAATATTTTTATTGTCAGATAACGGAAGTCCTCTTTGCGCCGCGCCTTGCAGTTTTAAAAAATTACTAAGTGAGTTGTACGCGCATGTTGGAAGGTCTGATGTTATATTGCCGCTTTTATTAAATTCTTCCAGTATTAAAAGTAATTTTTTAGTTAAATTGATACTTCTGAATTGTGCGTCCGCTTTCCAGAACGGAATATAATCAGACCTTTTTTCAAGTGGTGTAACTTCTACAGATTCATCGCTAATACTGTCTATCCGCCAGCCTCTCGCGCCAAAATCAAAATGATCGCCGACTCGTCTTTCCCAGACAAACTCTTCGTCAAGCTCTCCTATTTTTGTTCTGTCAGGAAGCCTTATTGAATATAAACCGCGGTTTGTTATAACTCCGCTGGATGTATAGAGCAGGGTAGTAGTTCCATCCATTATACCGATAGTTCCTTCCGCGTCTTCAAGCCAAAGCCGCTGTTTTACATCACGCAATCTGGATTTACTGTTAAGGTTTTCTTTTGATGAAAGCCCCGCGAGCATTCTTATAACACGTTTATATGAATCGTAATTAAGATTTCTAAAAATATAAAAAGTTTTTATAAGTTCATAAAGTTCTTCGATATTTCTGTCTTTTTCCGAACAAAGAGCGAGTACCAATTGCGCGAGTATATCCTGCGGATTTTCGATAGGAAAAATTTCTTCTATATCTCTTTCTTCAACAGCGTTTTTTATGGCGGCAGCTACTAAAAGATCTTTTCCGTGAAACGCGAAAAGTTTTCCTTTGCTTGTTTGCCCAACGCTGTGGCCAGCTCTTCCTATCCGTTGTAAAACCTGCGACACATTGCCGGGGCTTCCCGCGAGAATAACTTCGTTTATGTCGCCGATGTCGATACCAAGTTCCAATGAAGCGGTTGCCACAACACATGGAAGTATTCCTTGAGCGAGTCCTTTTTCTACGCTGCGTCTTAGTTCTTTCGCGAGAGAGCCGTGGTGAGGAAACGCGATCGCTCCTTTAAGATCCCGTCCTGTCGGGTTTCCGTTACGCGCGAAAAATATGGCGCCTTCCTGATTAATTAAATGGCAAAGACGCTCCGCTCTTTTTCGCGATTCCGCGAATACAAGTAAAGTCGCTCCTTCCCAAATTCGTTTTAAAACATAATTGATTAACGGAGTATAACGGCTCGCGAAATTCGCGTTATTATTAAATATATATGTGTCTGTATCTTCTGTTTGTTCCAAAGAAGTAATATCTGGAAACTCAACATTAAACTCTATTTTCTTTAAAGCGGGTGGAGAAACAATATGAACATTTTTTCCTATAAATTCCGCTGTTACTTGCGGATTGCGGACAGTCGCGGAAAGACTTATTCGCTGAAAATTACCGGCAAGCAAAAAAAGCCTTTCTATCTGGCAGGAAAGATAGGCGCCTCTTTTATTTCCGATTATCGCGTGTACTTCGTCTATAATTAAACATTTAACATTCGATAATACCTGTCTGCCTTTTGGATTTAATAAAATGATCGCGAGGCTTTCGGGAGTAAGAACAAGGATTGACGGAGGTTTAATAAAAAACTTTCTGCGCGCGGATTGCGGTGTGTCGCCTGACCTTGTTTCCACGCGAACGGGTGGAAAAGTTAGACCTTCTTTTTCAAACCGTGTTTTTATCGCGGCTAAGGGTAAAAGTAAATTGCGTTTAATATCTTCGTTTAACGCTTTAAGGGGAGAAACATAAATTACAGATAATTTTTCCGCTGGGTATTCATTTCTGCAAAATCGTGAAATAGCCGAAAGAAAAGCGGTAAGAGTTTTACCGCTTCCTGTGGGAGCCAGTGCCAGTACATTTTCGCCGCGTTCGATTAGGGGCCATGCTTCGGCTTGTACAGGCGTGGGGTTTTCGAATGTTTCTGCAAACCACGAGCGGATTATTGGATGAAATGTATCCGGTAGTTTACCCAATTTTCGCTATCGGCTGTTTTGACGCGGCTTGTGTTCCTGTCGGTACAAGGAAGTGTACTTTTCCGGCTGTGTTTGTTTTTATTTCCAGTTCCATCTTCATGGATTCTAAAATTAAAATAGTTTCACCCGGTTTTACATCCTGACCTTCAGACGCTACATAACGAAGAACAGTTCCCGCGACAGGAGCCACAATTGTATCGCCTCCTGCGGGCGCTGTTGATGCGGTTGCTTGAGCGGCAGGTGAAGCAGGAGCAAGCGTAGCCGGGGCTACCGCTACAGTTCCAGCGGGAGCGACAACAACATCGTAATTCGCGCCGTTTACATTTATCGAGTAACGCGCGGCTGTTTGCGCCGCTTCTTTAGAAGCTGCTTGTTGTGGCGCTGCTTGTGCTTCAGCTTCAGGTTTAAATACAACAGGTCCATCTGCGCGTTTTTTAAAGAAGTCGGGAGCGACTTTCGGGAACATCGCGAGTGTCAGTACATCTTCTGTGGATACATTGTTACCAAGTAATTGTTTAGCTTCTTCTTCAAGTTTTGAATATTCCGCGGGGATTTCATCCGCCGGGCGGCAAGTCATTTCTTTTTCCATCTTTAAAGCTTCAAGCGCTTTTTTTACAAGGTCCGCGTTTTTTGGAGCGGGGCAGGCGCCGTACTTGCCAGCTACAAGATCCTGGAACTCGCCTGAAAGTTTATTATAACGTCCGAAAAGTACGTTAAAGACCGCCTGAGTTCCAACGATTTGGCTTGTAGGTGTTACAAGCGGCGGATAACCCGCGTCTTTTTGTACAACCGCTATTTCCTTAAGTACATCGTCCATTTTGTCGGCGGCGCCCTGTTCTTTAAGCTGGCTTTCCATGTTACTCAACATTCCACCGGGAACCTGACTGACCAAAAGACGTGTATCCGCGCCAAGGAAACTCGATTCAAATTTTTTGTAATTTTTGCGGACTTCGCGGAAGTATGCGGCAATTTCGAGTAACAGATTTATATCCAATCCTGTGTCGTATTCGGTTCCTTTAAAAATTTCTACCATTGTTTCTGTCGGGCTGTGGCTTGTTCCCATCGACATCGAAGAAATTGTTGTGTCAAGAATTTCAGCTCCGGCTTCGGCGCACTTTGTTAAGGTCGCAACTGACATACCGGTTGTGGCGTGAGTGTGAATTTCGACAGGAAGACTTGTTGCTTTTTTTATCGCTTTTACAAGATCATAACCTTCGTAGGGTTTTAATAATCCTGCCATGTCTTTAATACAAATTGAATCCGCGCCGATATCGACTAGTTGTTTCGCGAACTCGGCGTATTTTTCTATTGTATGGAAAGGAGTTACAGCGTAAGAGATAGTCGCCTGAATGTGTTTACCGGTTTTTTTCGCGGCTTCTGTTGCCGCTTTAAAATTGCGCGGATCGTTGCACGCGTCAAAGATGCGGAAAATATCAACGCCGTTTTTCGCGGCATATTCTACGAACTTGGCGACAACATCATCGGCGTAATGGCGGTAACCTAAAAGATTTTGACCGCGCAGGAGCATCATTATAGGAGTTTTTGGAAGGGCTTTTTTTAGGCTTTTTAATCTTACCCACGGATCTTCGTTAAGGAACCTGATACA
>WQXE01000033.1 GCA_009784995.1 Treponema sp.
CATCGGGTATAAAAGTTTCAGTACCCCACTCTACCATTAAAGCGAGCGGAGGTTTTTTTCCTCCCGGAAAATCAAATTCCGGTTTATCCATCACTTTTTTAATTTTATCATGAAGCCCGTAACCGGAAAGCACCATTGTCCATTCTTCTTTGAATAACGCGGTTTTAAAATCATCGATATTCGTAACCATTACATGAAAAACACCCATGTTTTTTAAAGACCAGCAAACAGATCTCGCGTATATAACTCTGCCTTCAAAAACAAGTACTTTTTTATTCGCGGCGTCATCTACCGCGGCAAATGGTTCAAAATCTTCTATTACCTGCGGGATTGAAACATTAAATATACTTCCCTTACCGTACTCACTATTTAAACTGATGTTTCCACCCATCAATAAACACAATCTTTTTGTAATGGCTAACCCAAGCCCGCTTCCTTCTACATTGCGGTTTCTGTTTAAATCTACCTGGACAAATTCACCAAAAAGCTTTTTTTGATCTTCTGTTTTAATTCCGCTGCCGGTATCGGTAATGGAAAAATCAAGCCAAACTTTTTCTTCATCACGCACTCTTACAGAAATGTTTAAACTGATATGTCCTTTTTCCGTAAATTTTACGGCATTTGAAAGCAGGTTAAGCAATATTTGCCTGATACGCACTTCATCACCAAAAAGGCTATTGGGTATTTGCCCGTCAATGTTTGTGTAAAACCGGATTGGTTTATTTTTAAGACGCGTGCGTATTATATTTACAGTATCGTTAATTAATGAGGCGAGCAGGTATCTGCCATGAACCAATTCCAGTTTTCCGGCTTCGATTTTTGAAAAATCCAAAATATCATTTATAATGGAAATAAGATTATTTCCCGCCTGTTTAATGTCTTGCGCGTAACTTCTCGCTTCATCGGATAATTCTCCGCGCATTAAAAGTTCAGCCATTCCCGTAATCGCGTTCATGGGGGTGCGGATTTCATGGCTCATACTCGCAAGAAAACTGCTTTTGGTCCTGTTTGCCATTTCCGCTTCTTCCCTTAATTCTACAAGGCGGCGGTTTTGCGCTCTAATTTCATCAACTATATTAAAAACATATTCACCTGTTTTTTCTACATTGTTTTGATAAACAATTAACATCCGTTCGATATCTTCTTTGGAAATATTTGACTGTTCGATCATCGCGCTAAGAGTCATTCTGATGCTTTCAAAATTCATAAGAGCTGATTCGTTATTTATCGCGTCCATGCTGCCTTTAAGGTAGGAAATAGTAATGTTTAAAAGTTCACTGCGGCTTACAATATCAAAAACAAGAGATTTTAGTTTGCTGTCCGTATAATGAAATAGACGTTTCGCTTTATATGGATCGGTCATTCCTTCTTCCGGCAGCGTTCCAAAAAACACGGCGGTAAGCGTTTGATTATGATGCGTAAATAATTCTTCGCCGTAAGTATTAAAACCAATCATCGCGTATTCATTAAAAACATTATTAAATATATCTATTTTATTTTTTTCTATTAATTCCAAATGACGCTGAATACAATTAAAAAGCAAACAACCCTGTATGCCGGGTAAAAATTGCGCGGCGTCTTGAATGCTTGATTGCGCGTTTGCGATAATATCACCTTGTCTAAGAAGAAAAACTTTTGTTCCGGCTTCTATGTAACAGTAAAATTGAAGCCCGGTTCCTCCGACAACAAGATTGGGACTGCGAATATAAATACTGTCGCCAAGAATAAGTCCCAAAGGATGTCTCGCGAATACTTCCATTGTTAAATCCTGAACATTTTTTACGCCAACCTTCCTCGCGTAAAATTCTGCGGCAGGCTCTCCATTTATTTCCCAGGCAATACGCTGCATTATTTCAACGCGATTAATTGTAAAAGAAACAGTAGTTGGAAGATAATGTACATAATGATTAAAAAAGAATGGGATTTTCATTTTTAAAATAACCGCGACAAGCCCGTCGGAAGAAACGTTGCCATTAGCGCAGACTAAAGTATTTGTAAAAGTCATTTCATCCGCGGCGGCTCCGCCGATAAAAGCCAGGTTTAAATCTTTTTCCATGGTAAATTCTTTAATTATCAATTCACCAAGACATAAACCGTCAAAAAATATTATTCCAAGATATTCATCGGGGTTTATTTGCTGTCCTCTTGTCGCGTGTTTTAAATCATTAATCGCGACCTGAGCCGTTAATGTAGGATATTTTTTTACCCCTTCGCGAAATGAGAAATAGGTTTCCGCTACTTCATCGGAAGAAAGCGACATTATTGTAATACCTGTTTTAACAGCGCCTTTGCTAGACCAGCCGCCATGCATGGAAGCTCCGAAACAAACAGCTTCGGGAAACGCTTCTGTAAGCTCTTTATGAATTTCACATTCTTCCAGGGAAAGTGAGAAAAAATAAATTACTGCTTTTACATTAGGCTGCCCTATTCCGTCTTTAATCTTATTAATGTCCCATTCCCGCAGCGATGTAACTTTTACAGCCATGTTTTTTCCTTGTTTAATTTTACCATATGAATGGCAAATTTGATACAAAAAAGAAAAAATGCATTATAATAAGATATTATGCCAAATGTATTAATAACCGGAGCCGACCGTGGATTTGGTTTATTACTGTGTAAGGAATTTCTTTCACGGGGATGGACTGTTTTTGGCGGCAAATATATGCGGGATTTTAACTTAATCGAACAGGAAAGTGAAAAAAATTCCGCTTTACACGTTATTCCGTTGGATGTAAGCGATATTTTATCAATAAAAAACGCTTATAATCTTGTTACACAGCAGACAAATTCGCTTGATATGTTAATCTCAAGCGCCGCGTTGATGGGAGAAGTTAAATGTGACATTGACGAACCTCCAATGGATTTAAACGCTCCCTGGAACAGCTTTGCCGTAAACGCTTTGGGTCCCGTACGTTTGGCAGAACATTTCCTGCCTCTTTTGGACAGAGGCGAAAGAAAGCGGCTTTGTTTTGTATCTTCCGAAGTATCGTGCATTGTATTGATGAAACACCGCCCGGGAAACAGCTACCCATATCCGATGAGTAAAACTTCTCTTAACATGGGTGTACGTCTTATGCACAATCTATTATTTCCGCAAGGTTATACATTTCGTTTGTATCATCCGGGTTGGATGAAAAGACAGGAAGTTGACGGAACACTTGGAGAGTTTGGAGCTATAGACCCTGCCGATACAGCCGCGCATGCCGCGAAGTTTTTTGATACAGATTTAAAAGACGAACACAGAATGGTGATGTGCGATTACTTGGGTCAAGAATGGCCATTTTAAGGAAAATAAAATGAAGGTTGTATTAATTACAAATATTAAAAAAGATTTTGATAAAATACTCGCTGGAGTTTTCGCGCGTGAAGGTTATAAAGTTTACGCTATCGGAAGCGAACAAATAAATGGTGTCGCGCTATTACCATCGGATTTAAAAGAAGCTGCCGGTATAATCCAAAAGGAATCAGGTTTAATCGATTTATATATTGATGTAAGCGACGAACGAAGCCCTCTGGATAATTTTAATGTCAGAACCGGCATAAACGAGCAAATTATACGCGAGTTATATGACGCGAATGTAATTCGTCCAATGTTTATGTTGGAAACTTTTTTTCCTCTTTTGGAAATGGGACAGGGAAAACGAATTTGTTATCTTACATCGGCAGGAGCGAGTATTAACGAAACAAAAGACACCGAAAATTACGCGTACAATATGGCAAAAGTGGCTCTGCATAATTTTTTGCAAATTACACGCAACGCGTTAGCACCAAAAAATTACACAATTCGAGTTTACGATCCAATGAACGGTGAAATTAACGCGCGATCTTCGGCTGAAGCCGCGTACAATTATTTTACGCGAGGCAGAGGCGTTGAACGGGGAGACGAAAAACGTGATGATGAAAATAATCTTGTATTCCGTGACGCATACGGAAAACAACACGCGTGGTAAGTTAATATGAGAACATTATGGCGGATAGCGAAAGAGGCGGTCAGATACAAAGGCTGGCTTTTTCTCGCGATACTTGGAACATTTTTATTAACAGGCGTAAATTTAATAGCGCCTCGTATCATGGCAAATATGACAGGTCTTGTCGCGGAAGGCGTAACACAGGAAAAGTTAGTTACTATCATTTGGATGGCAGGAAGTTTACTTTTATTATTTCTGGTACGCATACTGTTCAGGTTTTTAAGCAGCTATTGTTCGCACAGAGCTGCATGGAAGCTTGTTTTGGAACTGCGAATGAAAGCCTACAACGCGATACAATCTTTTTCCATGGATTATTTTCATAACAAACAAACAGGCGAACTGTTAAGCCGCGTAATGAATGATGTCGCGACATTTGAATTGATCTACGCTCACATAACTCCCGATATAATCACAAACTTTGTTACTCTTACAGGTGTTACGATAATTTTATTCAGTTTAAATCCGCAGCTCGCTCTTGTAACATGTATACCAATTCCTCTGATATTAATTTCCGGATGGTTTTTCAGTAAAAAAGTACGTCCAAATTTTAAGAAAATGCAAAAGTCGCAAGGCGAGTTATCCGCGCAATTGCAGGATAATTTATCCGGCATTCAAGAAATACAGGCATTTAGCCGCCAAAGCTCAGCGTCAGAAAAAGTATTAAAAAAAGGCGAAGATTTTACACGTAACATGCTGCGGGCTTTAAAATTAAACGCTATTTTTCATCCGAGTGTGGAATTTATGACTTCTATCGGAAGTGTTATTGTTGTAGGTTTCGGCGGATACTTCGCGTATAAAAATCAATTATCGGTTTCTGATGTAGTCGCCTTCCTTTTATACCTTGCGCTTTTTTACGCTCCAATTACGGGTCTCGCGTCTCTTTTGGAATCCGCGCAACATTCACTCGCGGGAGCGGAACGTGTTATAGAAATCCTGGACGCTCCCAACAGTATAACAAATAAAACTGACGCGAAAAAAATAGGTAAAGCGTTAGGGCGCATTTCTTTTGAAAATGTAAGTTTTTCATATATTAAAGATGTCCCCGTATTAAAAGATGTATCGTTTGATATAAAAGCGGGACAAATGGTGGCGCTGGTTGGAGCTACAGGTGTTGGTAAAACAACTCTTAGCCAGCTTATCGCGAGATTTTATGATCCCACAAACGGAAAGGTATGTCTTGACGGAAATGATCTTAGAGATTTAGAGATAGAAAACCTGCGAAAAAATATTTCTTTGGTTTTACAAGATACATTTTTATTTAACGGCACAATAGAAGAAAATATAGCGTTCGCGAAACCTGACGCTTCATTTAACGAGATTGAAAGCGCCGCGAAAATCGCGAGAATTCATGATGACATAAAACAAATGCCAGACCAATACAATACACAAATCGGAGAGCGCGGCGTAAAATTGTCTGGAGGTCAGAAACAGCGAATCGCGATAGCCCGCGCCGTGCTTTGTCAGGCTCCTGTTTTAATTCTTGATGAAGCGACTGCCTCCGTAGATGTGCGCACCGAAGCGCAAATCCAGCAGGCGATAAATGAAATCGCGGGTACTCGCACAATTATAATTATCGCTCATCGCCTGTCTACGGTACGTAACGCGAATACTATCATTGTGTTTGAAAAAGGACATATAGTTCAATCAGGCAGCCATGACGAGTTAATTAATCAGGACGGCTTGTATCAAAAATTATGCAAGGTACAGGAAGTTAGCTGAAATTACTCGGCGCTTTTTTCCTGTATTGTTTTCATTCCCTGACTGCCAACAACAGATGTTATTGATTTAAGAACATTCCCGCATTTAGGACATGAAAAATCACTGCTATAAAGAAAATTAGCGTCCTGTGTTATTTCCGCGTTACATTTATTGCAAACCATTTTTTTTCTCTATCTTTTTAACCAAGTATTAGAACCTAAAGGACGATTATAAGTGCCTCTGCCTCCGGCACGTTCATCCGCTATTAAATACTTTTCGCGTAAATCTCCGGGGAACGCTGATCTATTAAAATTACCGGATGTTATTAATCCTTGTATAGTAACACTGGTAAGACTGGTACAGCCATTGAACGCGTTCGCGCCGATAGAAGTCACACTGGCGGGAATAGTGATAGCGGCAAGGTTTGTACATCTCGCGAACGCAGACATACCGATAGTAGCCACTCTGCTGTTATTGCCAAAGTTAACCCTTGTAAGCCTCGTACAACCCGCGAACGCGTTCGTGCTGATAGTATGCACGCCGCCGCCGATGTTGACCGTAGTAAGATCCCTACAGTTTTCGAACGCATTTGTAGGTATAACAGTTACTCTGCTGCCGAAAGTAACAGTAGTAAGATTACTATTGTTTTTAAACACATGCGTGCCGAGGACTTCAACGCTGTCAGGAATAGTGACAGTTGTAAGACCTGCACCTTCAAATGCATTTTGCTCAATACGAACTACACTATTACCGATGGTGACTCTTTCAAGATTCGAACAACCCTGGAAAGCGTTAACATTAATTCTGATTACATTGTTGCCTATTGTTACACTGGTAATGCCTCTGAGATTTTTGAATCCTCCTGGAGCGATAGCGGTTACAGGTCTGTTATTATGAAAAGCCGGTATCACTACCGCGCCGCTTGTCACAGTTCCCGCTCTCACCGTATACTCATTACCCTGGTTAGTTGACTGATACGCAAGCCCTGGTGTACCAGCAGCTTGACCAAACACTAACGCAGTTTGTAGTATAAAAAACATAACAAAACCGATAATAAAAATTTTATTTTTCATTTTAATATCTCCTTAAAAAATGGGGAATAATAAATAAAAATGGATAAATATCTCTCCATCATAGACACTTTAACACATATATTGACAAACTGTCAAGCGCGTATAACAAATCGCTTTAACCCTTCTTTTTTGTCAGCAATTCCACAGCTTCATGTTCAGATGACGCGTTAATTACAGCTTCGCGTAAAGCTTCGTCTCTAAAAATCGAGCCAACCGCGGCGAGAAATTGCACGTACAAACCGCAGTCTGTTTTTGGAGAAACAATTAAAACAAATACGCGGGATAATTGCCCGTCCATAGAATCAAAATTTATTCCTTCTTTGCTGATACCTATGGCGACTGTGGTTTCCGCGATTCCGTCGGTCTTGGCGTGAGGTAACGCGATACTGTGTTCCATGCCGGTACTCATGGCTTTTTCCCGTTCAAAGACATCCGCCAGAACAAGGTCTCGATCAAGTAGCTTTCCTTGTGCGTCAAGCGAATCAACAAGCTCTGTAATTATTTCTTCTTTTGTAGCGCCTTTTAATTTTAAAATAAAACTACCGTGATTAATAAGAGCCAGAATATCTTTTGTGGTACGGGCTTTTGTATCCAGTAAATCTTTTTTCATTTTCGCGGGATCGGCGGATGTTTTTAATTTTTCAATGCTGTTGGAAAGTTCAAGTATAACTTCGTAGATTTCGTTTTTTACAAACGGCATATCGGTTTTGGAAGTTGTTATGGTAATTAATTTATTTTTTTCTGTTATAAATAAAGCGATATCATCTTTGCGCGCCTGGGCAAAACCTTTGTCTTTACTCATTGTTTGAACATAAAAACCTTCGTTGCGAAGTTCTTCTAAAATATTGCTCATAACAAGGTCCGCGATTTCTTTTGTTCCGAATATCCAGTTTTCAGAAATACTGTCATCATCGATTTCCGGTTTTTTTGTCCCGCGCCCGGGAAGTTTTAACATTAAAGCGAGGATTGGAGGACACGCGATAATAGAAAGAAAAATCATAAAGACCGCCGCGGAAAAATGCTGATTACTAATTACGCCGGCTGCAAGTCCTATACCGCAGGTAATTAAAGAACCTTCTCCGCGCGGAATCATTCCAGCTCCAATACGCAATGCACCTAAACGGTTAAAACCGGAAATCATAGCCATAGCGCCATTGCCGATCATTTTAGCGAAAACAATAACCACCATGAACAAAGAACCAAAAATTAATACAGGCGGTGTAATAATTTCGCGGACATTTACCATCATACCCATGATCGCGAAGAACATCGGCACAAAAAATATGTATAGTGAATGAATACGTTCCTGTATCACAGCGGCAATATCTGTTTTTGAAAGTGAAAGCCCCGCGATGTACGCTCCGATGATTAACGCCAAGTCCTGTTTTTCTAAAAGTCCCGCCAAAATAAAAGCAATGCCAAGCGCGAGTACAGAAAACTCGATACTGTTTTTAAATAGTTTTAAAAATGAAGCGAGAAATTTTGAACAAAGCAATAAAATAGTTGTAGCGCCTAACCAGATTCCAAAAATCCTGCCTGCCATAATTAGTATTTCCGAAATAGAAGGTATAAACGCTGAACCTCCGCTTGTGGCAGAAAAAATTCCAATAACTACCGCTAACAGAATGATCCACAAAACATCTTCAAAAACACCCGCGGAAATTATTGTTACGCCTTCGGGTGAATCCATTTTATTGCGTTCAGATAAAATCCTCGCGCTTATGCCTACAGAAGATGTCATGGCGATTACTCCAAAAAACATACAGTACGGATCTAATATAGAAGATTTTAATAAAATAGCGGCACATAATGTTCCCGCGGCGAACGCGAGTACAGCTCCAATAATTCCGATTAATCCGCCTTTTAATGAATAACGAAGAAACAATCGCAGGTCGGTTTCCAAACCGGAAACAAAAAGTAAAACAACAGAGGCGACTGTCGCGAATGAATATAGTTCAACACTAACCGCGAGACCGCTAACTTCGGAAATTGGAAAAATGCCGTTTGGAAAACCCGGCAGTGTTATACCGCCAAGAGCGAATGGACCTATCAGAACACCTGCCGAAAGTTCTCCAAGTACTGAAGGTATTCCCGCCTTCTTCGCTAAAAAACCAAACAGGCGAACGGCAAATAAAATAATACCTATCTGGAGAACCAGTTGGGCAACAAGATCTGTAATCTGCATATTACTACTGTACTTTATTAATTAATTTATTTCCAGTAAAATCTTTTTATAACAACGGGGGAATTATGCCTAAAATACTTCAGCCTAAGGAAATGAGAAAATGTCTTGGCTGTTTTTCATGTATGAGTGTCTGTTCAGTAATTAACCATAAAAACCATTCACTTATAAAAAGCGCTATAAAGGTTCGAACTTCAGGAGGTATGTCTGGCAGTTTTGTAGCGATAGTGTGCCTCGGATGCAACGAACCCGCGTGTATGGAAGTATGCCCAAGCCGTGCTTTAGAAAAACGAAACGGCGGCGGCGTAATATTAAAGGGAGAAAAATGTATAGGATGCCGCAAGTGCGAAGGCGCGTGCAGTGTTAAAGCCGTAAATTTTGATGAAGAAACAAAAAAACCAATTATATGCCGCCATTGCGGAATATGCTCACATTATTGTCCGCACAATTGCCTTTTAATGGTAGAAACAAAGGAGGCGGATAATGCTTAACGAAAAATATATCAAAATTTTATATATCGATCTTGATACAGAAAAAATAAAAGTAGAACAACGCGAAGATCTTATGCCGTACCTGGGCGGTGTTGGCATCGCGAGTATTTTATTAAAAGAAAATATAAAGCCGCAGCTGGAACCGCTAGACCCTGGGCAGCCGGTTGTTTTCGCGATAGGATCAGGAGCGTACATTTTTCCGGTTCTTACAAAAACTGTCGCTATGTTTATATCACCGCTTACAGGAGAGTTGGGCGAAAGTTACGCGGGCGGCAGAATGTCAATGTCCATGTTGATGGCAGGTTATGACGCGTTAGTATTAACAGGCAAAGCGAAAAACCACAGTTACCTTTCCATTTCCACAAACAATGTAAGCGTACGGGACGCGAGAGCCATGTGGGGAATGCCTGTCGGCACAGTCGGGCAATATATCCGCGATCGCGAACATCACGACGGACACGCCGTAGGAAAAAGATCGATAATACGTATCGGGCAGGCGGGAGAAAACGGCGTCGCGTTCGCGGGCGTATGCGTTGACACATACCGCCATTTTGGAAGAATGGGGCTTGGCGCGTGTCTTGGCAGTAAAAATGTAAAAGCGATTTCGATTTACGGCAACCGCTCAATTCCTGTATTAAACGACAAACAATATTTTAAAGTTTACAAAGATATTTATAAAAGATGCACAGAAACCGACAGTATGGCAAAGTATCATGATGTTGGCACTCCGATAAATGTTCTTCCATTAAATAAATCCGGAGCGCTGCCTACTTTCAATCTGCGCGCCACATCGTTCGAACACGCGGACCAAATCAGCGGAGAAGCTTTCGCGCATAACAATCTGGTGCGTAAAATGGCGTGTACAGGCTGCCCTGTAGGCTGTATTCACATCGGCATGTACCGCAGAGAGTTTGACAAGGGACATGAATACGAAGCAATAAGCGTCGCCTACGATTTTGAACTTATATACGCTCTTGGTACTTTCCTTGGCGTAAGAACCACAGACGAGATTCTCGCCATTATCGAAGAGGTTGAAGAATACGGATTGGACGCGATGAGTACCGGCGTATGTTTGGGATGGGCAACAGAAGCTTTGGAACATGGTTTAATAAAATTAGATGACACATTAGTTAAACTGGAGTTTGGTGAAAGCAGAGAATATATTAAAGCCATAGAATATCTTTCCACAGGCATAAATGAATTCTACCGCGCGCTTGGCAGAGGCAGCCGTTACGCCGCTTCCAAATACGGCGGAGAAAATTTCGCGATGCAGATAGCGGGTAACGAAATGGCGGGTTATCACACAGGCTACGGTTCATTGGTAGGAGCAGCGGTAGGAGCGAGGCATTCACATTTATGCAACGGCGGTTACAGCGTAGATCAAAATATGAAAGAGTTTGACGAAGACGCTTATATAGAAAAACTTTTCGCGGAAGAATGTGAACGCTGTATGACAAACTCGCTTGTAATGTGCCTGTTCGCGAGAAAAATTTATGACAGACAAACAATACTTGACGCGCTTAATTCCATTGGTTGGGATTTAACTAATGACGATCTTGGCGCTATTGGAAAACGTATTTATAAAACAAAACTGGAAATAAAAAAAGCGCTTGGTTTTGAGCAGGAAAAGGTAAAACTTCCAAAACGTTTTTTTGAAACACCAAGTATGCACGGTAAACTGGACGAAGAAACCGCCTACAGGATGATCAAAAAGTATTCCGAAAAAACTGAAGCTTTGTTAAAAGAAAGTTTATAATATATTTAACCACGAACCTCACGAACCACTGATAATTTATCGAAGCGAGGGTTCGTGGTAAAAATAAAAGAGTATTTTATGTTTGAAAGATATATTAATCAAATAAATATACCTCAAATTGGAAGTGAAGGGCAGGAGAAACTTGGCATGTCTTCAGTACTTGTGGTGGGCGCGGGTGGCTTGGGTTGCCCAATCATTACCTATCTTGCTTCAGCCGGTGTCGGCAGAATTGGCATTTTGGATTCCGACACTGTGGCTTTAAGCAATCTTAACAGGCAGTTTTTACATAACACTAACGATATTGGAAAACTAAAAACAGATTCGGCGAAAGAAAAAATCAGCGGTCTAAACAATGAAATAAAAATCGAAACCTACGATATACATTTAAACGAATCAAACGCGGCGAATATTTTTAACGGATACGACATTGTACTTGGCGCTGTAGATTCATATGAAACACGTTTTTTTATAAATAAAGCATGTGTAACACTTTCCATTCCATATATTGACGGCGGTATAAACGGTTTTAACGGTTGTGTGTTATTTTCAAATCCGCCGGATACACCGTGTTTAAAATGTATTTATCCCGAAACTTCCGCCGAAAAAAAAACAATAGGTGTGCGCAATACAACAGGTGTATTGGGCACAACAGCGGGGGCAACAGGAACAATACAAGCGAACATCGCTTTAATTTATTTACTGGGACTGCCAAATCCGCTTGAAAATAAACTTTTATTATATGACGGACTTAGAATAAACATCGACCATATCGAAATAAAACGAAACGAAAACTGCCCTGTTTGTAATTAATGGTATATAATAAAATATGAAAATAACTTTTTACGGGAATGTACTGGAATATACAAACAATGAAAAAACATACGAAGCCGAAAACCGCGCGAATGTACGCGAGCTTATAGATAACCTCGCTATTAATTACGGAGAGTCTTTTAAAGATTTTATAATGGGCGAGGATACATGTTTCTTTTTAATTAATGGAAAAGGAATTATGATGACAGGCGGATTGGAAACAAAACTAAATCCTGATGACAATATCGAACTGCTCCCATTTACAGAGGCTGGTTAAAAAAGAACGAAACCTTTACAATTATCTGGCGAGGAGAAATCATGATAAACAAAAATATTACGGAAAGATGGGCGCGAACAGAATGGTTTAGACAAGCTCGATTTGGGATGTTTATTCATTGGGGATTATACGCGATCCCTTCCAGAGGCGAATGGGTAAGAAGTGTAGAAAAAATGCCTTTGGAACAATACCAGCAGTTTTTTGACGAGTTTAAAGCCGAAGAATACCGTCCAAAAGAATGGGCAGCTCTGGCGAAAAAAGCCGGAATGAAATACGCGATACTTACCGCGAAACATCACGATGGTTTTTGTCTTTGGGATACAAAATTAACCGATTATAAATCTACAAATACTCCCGCCAAAAGAGATTTAGTCCGCGAATATGTAGACGCTTTTAGAGCTGAAGGAATAAAAGTTGGTCTTTATTTTTCTATCGTAGACTGGCAGCATCAGGATTATCCACACTTTGAAGATTCGTATCATCCGATGCGGGAAAATAAAGATTATAGTAATGAAAAACGTGACATAAACAGGTACATCGAATTTATGCACGGACAAATCCATGAATTATTAACAGGGTATGGTCATCTTGATATCATGTGGTTTGATTTTTCTTACGACAAAATGGCTGGTGATACATGGAAATCCCAGGAACTTATTGATATGGTAAGGTCTATTCAGCCGCATATCATTATCGACAACCGCCTTGAAGGATCGGGAGAAAAATCCGGAACGATATTAACAAACAACCCTTCAGATTTTGCCGGTGATTTCGCGTGCCCGGAACAAATGGTTCCTCCCGCCGGTATCGTTAACGAATCCGGAGACAGCGTACCCTGGGAAGCGTGTCTTACATTAAACAGTAATTGGGGTTACTGCGCCGCGGACCAGCATTGGAAACCCGCTTCGATGGTTATCCGCATGCTTGTTGAATGTGTTTCAAAAAACGGAAACCTTCTTTTAAATGTAGGTCCTGACGCGAAGGGGCGAATACCGGCGCAGTCAATAAAGATACTGGAAGAAGTCGGAAACTGGATGGAAAAAAATTCAAGAAGCATATACAACTGCGGTATTGCGGACTTTCCAAAACCCGAATGGGGACGTTTCACGCAAAACGGCAAAAAATTATACGCGCACATATACGAACCGCAAGCCGGAGCCATAAGTCTTATGAACATGGCAGGCAAACTGGAAAAAGCGCGCCATCTATCGGACGGAAGCGAAGTGCGCATTCCACCCAAGGAATGGAACTTAAGCGAATATAAGGAACACGAGTTTTTATATTTAAAGCCGGGTCATGGAAATAATTATCCTTTGCCTGACGAAACAGATACAGTCGTGGAAATTACCCTAAAGTAATAAACCGATACTATTTGTTTTTTGGTTTTAAAGAAACCAATAATTTTTTAAGATAATTCTCGTTTATAAGGGTTTTAATAATACCATTAATTTCTTTAAACCTTTGTCTGCGTATTAAAAAATATAATTGTGTTTTAACGCCGTTAATATTAACCGATGTCCAGGGGTGAGAAAAATAATATCCGCCTTTAACCGCTGGCGGCAGATCTTTTATTATAACCCCCGCGATAATATCCGCTTTATCTTTTATCCAGTCTTTGTCATGGTAAACCACTTTACGATCCAAACGCCTTCCAATTTCATTTATAAATGATATTTCAATACCGCCGGGAACTCCGTTAACACGGGTTAATAGAGGCGGTTTATTTTTAGCTTCATGAATAAAAACAAGCAGTTTTTTATTATCAATGGTAGATTGAATTATTTTAACATCCTGTTTCGCGATTAAAGATACACACGCCATATTTACATATATGTTAAAGAATGTTCTAAGCGGTTTAATGACAGGATCAATAGCTATTAATAATATCAATACCGCTTCCAGCGGAAGGTTTAAATATCTAAGCACAATACCAAACATCGAAAGGGTAATAATTCCCGAAACGCCCGCGGTAGCGGTTCCCGCTAATATTACAGCGCCAAAAATAATAAAATAATGAACAGGTTCAAAGAAAAAACCGTAAATTTGCGCTGTAAAAAAAGCGCAAAGCGCGAAGTAAAAAATATTTCCGAACCGTCCAAGTATTATGCCAAGCGGAAGAGCCAGATTAACATTTGTAGAATTAAATTTTAATTCTTTTTCAAGACAATTAATGGCGCTTGGCAAAACAGCTTTTGAACTGCATCCCGCGAATGTTAGTATTATTGGTTCCAACAGCGCCGCGAAATTCCTGTGTACCGTTGTTTTTGATGAACGTATTAAAATAATAGCTGTGCAAATAATAAAAATAAAAACAGCGCCCGCGCAGCACAAAATTATAAACTTAAACATCACCATAAATAATTGAATGTCAAAAGACGCGGCAAGTCCCGCGAAAAGACATATAAGAGCTATTGGCAAAAAATTCAAAGACCATTTAACCAGTTTTTTAAAAACATTTAAAAATGAGGAAAATGTATTAATAAGCAGAAACACGGATTCATCTCTTAAAAATCCGACAACAACACCCATGATGAATGATAAAAATAAAAACACAATTATTCCAAACGGCGTAATTAAA
>WQXE01000034.1 GCA_009784995.1 Treponema sp.
AAATTTAATTGTATTCTTTATCGCTTTTGATAATCCTTCCAGTTCATTTATTGTGTAAGTATAGTTTTTTATAAAACTGGTTTTGATATATCTGCAAAGAATACTTCCGCTTTTTGTTACAACCAGGAAAAAAAACAGGGGAACCAGAATCAATAAAAATGACCATAAATCAAGAATCGTAAAAAGAAATCCTGATATCATTCCAACCAGTAAAATACCCGCGGTTGCATAGAAAAAAATCATAAATAAAATTCCAATTAAAATAAGCATTATTCTCCTCCTAAATGTTTTACGATATTTTCGGTTATATCGTTTAAATAACCAATTAAAACTTCGGCGGTGCCGGGCATCGCTTTATTTAAATTTTTATAATAACTTTCTACTGCCGCTTCGAACGGATTTAAATTTACAATGACGCACATAAACAAAGTTACTATGCACGCGGCAGCCAGTATTATTAATTTTTTGGGATCGAGCCTTTCGTTTTTCGCTCTGTGTAATCCCCTGTTTACGGCTATATCAAGTTTTTCCTGTTCACATTCACAGTTTATTTCGACTTGCCGTAAAAATAAATCTTTATTCATTTAATACCTCCAGCCGCAGTTGATTAAGAGCCCTGTTAAGGCGGCTTTTAACAGTTCCTTCCGGTATGTTTAATATTTCCGATATTTCATTCAAGGAAAAACCGGAATAATATTTTAAACTGATGATTTGACGAAGCGGCGGCTGCAGCGATTTTATCATTTGAGTAAAATCCAATTCATAGTGATTGTCGTAATATATACCTTGCGGTACTGTATCCATTGTTATTTCTTGTTTTTGCTCTCTTAAAATATCATTCGCGGCATTAATTAAAATGCGAACAAACCAGGTTTGCGCGTATTTAGGCTCTCGAAGCTGCTTTATACTTTTAAACGCCCGGTAAACAGCTTCGCTTACCGCGTCAAGAGCCAGGTCATCATCGCCTAGTATTCCTTTTGCCGCGCGAAAAAGTTTTGTTTTTATTAAATCGCATAAATCGGTAAAAGACTGTTCATCACCTTTTGACGCCTGTTTCGCAAGATACTCAATTGAAGTGTTATCATCATTTTTCAAGTACTTGCACTCTCCTGTATATTAGACACGGAATAAGCTGGTTTAGTTCTTGGTTTTGTGTTATTTTTATATAATATTTCAATTAATTATTTAAAACAGATGTTCAAATTATTTCGATAATACCACTGTCGAATATTTCATTTTTTGTGTCCATTACTGCTGTCCCTAAAATTTTTTCTTTTATAAACATCCCAATACAGATCTCCTTCTATAGATATAAACAGATTATTTCCAGATATTTTATAGTCAAGCTTCATTGTTCTATTTTTACCCGTTATCAAAATCTGATTATTTTCAAGTGTATACGGAAAAGTACCATAATCACCCCATTTTACAGTTCCGTTGTCGAAAAATTCAATGTCAATTGTACCTTTATTTTCGTCTATAGCTTCCCAAATACCTGCTAACGATGAATTGCTGGCACTACAAGAAGCAAAACCAAAACAAAATTCAAGTATACAAACCAGAATTACCGAGAAAATAAACTTTTTAATCATAAGAACTCCTTAACTCTTTATTTTTCCCATTCAATTGTCTCAAGAAGAGCAGAAGTGCAACTATCTTTGTTTTTTGTAAATAATAAAAGTTCTCTGTATGATATTATTGGTATCTGAAACGGAACTAAATACATCCATATTTGATGATGCCATGCCAGATTCCTTAAATGTGAACCCGGGTAGAATTCATAATTCATTTCAATTCTGTTTAAAATATTTTGTGATGTTTTAATAACACTTATTTTCTTTTTGCCATTTATTAATTCCGCTACTTCCCAGGGATTATCTGAAAATCTATAAAGGTTGTATGATTCAACGTCAGAATGAGCATCCAGCATCCAAGTTCCATTTCGTTCAGAGCCTCTGGGTGTTCCTGTGAAAACAAGTGTATGTTCCATTTCACCGTCTTTATAGTAAACATAAAAATTATGAACCATTAAAATGGTTTTTCTGGTTACTGTAGAAAATGCTTTTCTGTCATATGCTTTAACAACATATCTATCAGGTGAAGATAAAACGCTTTGCAAATACTCTTGTACCCGGCTAGTATTCAGCGGATCTCCTCTTTGAAGATCATGAGGTGACGTATTTAATTCTTCATTTGCCTGTGCTATGACATCGCTTAATCTATCAATATCCTCAAAAGCCATTTTCATACTTTTATATGTGCTGCATCCGGCAAAAATAAAAGAACTAATAAGAATGATAAAAATATTAAGTAATTGCAAGCTTCTGCAAAAACGATGTTTTGCAGAAGTTGTATCTTTCTTCATAATTAAGATGAAAGCTCCGCACCTAAATAACCAGCTGAATAACCAAGATTGTATGCTGATTCATTTGAAATACATGATACAAAAAACGACATTAATAATGCCAAGACAACCAGTAAAACGATTTTTTTCATTTTTTTCTCCTCTTTCTTTTTTTTCCATATCCAACGGATACGTTTTTCCAGTCAGCAATAATAAAAAAAAATCTGTAGCCAGTGCAATTACAGAAATATTATGCTCTATTATCTACTCTTACCAGTTGCCACTGGATATGCACAACTGATAACTGACCAGCCAGGAAATTTCCAACCACAAGCTTCTAATGCTTCAGCCCGTGCTTCACTTTGAGAAGAAGCCCAGACTGTCTCGGTTACTTCTCTAGTTCTAGTTCCGTATTCTACTCGCAACGTCCAGGTACAACTGGCTGAACGGGTAAAAACATCGGCAAATTATATAGCCCAAATTGAAACAGAAATGAGATTTCCTAAGCCAGAAATGCTGGAACGCATTGCCGCTGCCCTTGAAATTGAGCCAACTGCCCTTTTTACGGCTGAAGTACGTTTCTTAACAAAGGTTGATACGCTGGAACAGGTTAAGAAAGAAATTATAGACGATATTACAAAAGTCGTTTCACACCGATTAAAGCAGATATATCAATAATCTTTTTAAGCAGCATTGAACGGGGAACAAAATATCCAAAAGCAAATATATTAGCGCAAATAGCGAAAGTACTTGAAGTTGAAGTTTTTGAATTATTTAAGGGAGATTTGGTACCCTATGAAAATAAAGAGCTGGTAAATTTTATTTCCAAAAATATTACAAAAAAATTAAACGCTACATTAAAAGACGCTTTTAAACAGTACTTGGGCTGATAAAATAATTACAACCATATTGACAATTCGAATTACATTACACTTCTTCTGCATAAAATATACTTGTTTTTCTTTGATTTTTTTGTTATTATAAAGGTGTGAGAATTTTCAAAAATGGAATGGCAAGGAAAATATAAAAGCGAACTTTTAATGGTCTGTCATATGGACGCAAAAGCAATGCACAAAGTCGGTGCAATAAACGACAAAGAAATGAAAAAATATGATCGAGATTGCCTTATTAACTCAAAAGCGGAAAAAACATCTCTTGTCTATACAGATAATAATCCAATGAATATTAAACAGGTACACGCTATCGTATAATTAAAATTAAATAAAAAAAAATAACCGGTTATTTTCCCAAAATCTTACATTTCCGGGAAGTATTGTAATTTTGGAACCTTTTTTTACCATTCTTTTGGTTTATTATACGGAGATGTAATATAAAAATCTTCTCCGTTAGGTTCAATAAGGAAAAACCCCTGATTTAACGCGTATTCTCTTTCAGCATCATTAACTACAACCCCCGCGACAGCGCCTAAAAAACGGCGTTTATCTCCGCGAGAATCAGCGTATATACGCATTTTTTCAATGCGTATAATATGTTTATTTATGTCACTTATAGTGAGGTCTGTTTTTATTTCAACTAACATAGCGACATCGCCGTTTTGTAAAAAAATATCAATTTCAAATCTTATATCATTTTTTTTATTACGAACTTTTACTTTATTACTGGCTTCTTTAAAATCAAAACCTAACTCTTGGAATTTATCCAACAAATTTGTGTCTGAGCGTTTTCCATATATATAATATAACAGTTTGTAGATACAATCGTCAACAAAAAAAAAGACTGGGAATAACCCAGCCTTTTTTACTCCTTTATAACGGTTTACCGCGTTTTTATGCGCCGTTTCAATGGCGCATAAAAATCAGTTGTAACCCATGTCATTTATTCGTTCCATTGGAGAAACAATTTCTGTTACGCGCACACCGAAGTTTTCATCGATGACTACTACTTCGCCTTTGGCGATAAGTTTATGATTAACAAGGATGTCGACAGGTTCACCGGCAAGTTTATCAAGCTCGATGATTGTGCCTTCGCCCATTCCCAGGATTTCTTTAATAAGTTTGCGGGTACGTCCAAGTTCTACGGTCATTTCCATGGAAACGTCCATGATAAGACCTATGTTACCCGCTTCGTGAGCGCCAAGACGCGGCTGCATCAAGTTAGGGAATTGTACAGGCTGCACATTTGTCGGACCCAGGTTTGGCATTCCCATGCCCATACCCGGCATACCCATGCCTGGCATTGACATGCCTTGCATTCCACCCATACCCATACCTTGCATTCCCATACCCATATTCTGCATTCCACCCATGCCCATTCCCATGTTTTGTTGCATACCCATACCGCTCATATCCATACCACCCATGCCGGCATTTTGCATACCCATATTCGGCATGGATTGACCCATACCCGCGCCCATTCCGGCAGGAGCGGAATTGCCGCCAAGACCGTTGGAAATATCAGCGGCAGGAGCGGCTCCAAGAATTTCCCACATTTGATGAGAAAGACCGTCACCGTCACCCAGATCTATATTATAACTCATTACAGCAAATTCGCCAGCAGGTAACGCGGCTGTCGCTTTGGGAACATTTGCCGCTGTCGGAGAAGATGCCGCTATCGATTTATTTCCTGTTTTATCTGTAAGAGCTGTAATTTGAGTTCCTACCATTTGAGAAACTACTTCGCCGATAACAGACATTGCCATTTCGTCAAGCTGAATGTTATCTTCTTTTGTCATCAAACTGGCGATTGACTTAGCGGATTCTTCAGGAAGTAAAAATAAATGTTCGCCCGGGAAACCTGATGTATAATTTGCCGTGATACATGTTACCATGCCCGGAAGCTGCATTAATAAACTGTCTCGGTTAGACGAAAAAACTTCGGGACCTGCCAATGTAACGGACGCGCCTGTAAGAGCCGCGAGATTTGCAGATAACGCGCCTGTTGTAGAGGAGAAAAAAGCTTCAAGCGTGCCTGTATTAAAACCAGCGCCTGCCATAGGAGGCGGAGCTGTCATTGTCGCCGTAGGAGCGCCTCCACCAAGGCCGCTCATGGACGAAGAATCTACACCAGCTAACAGAGCATCAATTTCATCTTGTGAAAGGGCGCCATCGGACATCATAACTCATCTCCTTCAGATACAAGCTCTTCAAATTCTTCCTGTCCAAGCTCGTCAATTTTTTGCGTTATTTGCACCGCGATTTTTTTCCCGATAATGCCGGGGCGGCACAAAAACTTTCTCCTGGAGCCGATATTTAATGAATAGGGATCACCAATGCGGGTGTTATAAAGCCGTATTACATCCCCAATCTGCAAGGAAAGAACATCACGTACAGGTACATTTATCTTTCCAATTTCGGCCGTTACATTAACATCGACCGTTGAAAGCTTATCCTTTAGAACATTGAGGTTTTCTGTTGTAGCGTTTCTGCGTACCGATGAATACCAGAATTGCGCCGAAAGTTTGCCGATAATCGGCTCTATCGTTAAGTATGGGATACAGAAGTTCATCATTCCTTCTACATCACCTACTTTGGTTTCCAGTGTTACAAGAACAACCATTTCGGTTGGCGGAACAATTTGCGCGAACTGCGGGTTGGTGTCGATCTGTCCAAGACGCGGACGAAGGTCGATAACAGTTGTCCAAGCTTCGCGCATATTTCCTAAAATACGAACGATAATCCCTTCCATTACAGACTGTTCGATGTCAGTCAATTCATGCTGAGATTTTGTGCCTTCACCTGTACCGCCAAAAAGACGGTCAATAATCGAAAATGTAATAGCGGGGTCAATTTCTAAAATAGCGTTCCCTTTTAAAGGATCCATATTGATGATAGCGAGAGTTGTAGGAGTCGGAATTGAACGGATAAATTCTTCGTAAGTAAGCTGATCTACCGAAGCTACATGTACATGAACCATACTGCGAAGCTGAGCGGAAAGCGATGTTGTGGTTAAGCGGGCAAAAGTTTCGTGCATAATCGAAACGGTGCGAATTTGTTCTTTGGAGAATTTATCAGGGCGTTTAAAGTCATAGATTTTTATTTTACGGCTATCCGCGGCGGGCCTGAAATCCTCGGGCTCTGTATCTCCTGCGTTAATAGCGGTTAATAATTGGTCTATCTCATCCTGGGACAGGACTTCTGTCATAATAACTCCATAGTAAACTCATATTTATCTTTTAACAATACCGGTTAATTCTCCATTACATCCAATCTGTCAAACAGAATAAGCCGCGCGCCTCTGGAATCGAGGAAACGCGTATTTAACATTTCCATTATCTCTCTTTTTAAAGCTTCTTCTCTTTCAGGCGCCAGTTCCGCGGCTGTTTTACCTGTAAAATAACGGCGTATAAAATCGCGCAATTCATACCGGCGGCTGTTTAATTCTCCGCCTGCTTTTGAATCATTTATATCGTAGCCAATAATCATTTGAACAGTAACTGAAGAACTGACAGGGAAATCCCTTGTTCTAACAGTAATAGAACCAATATTATCAAAATAATTATATTCAGGTCTTATACTAAGATACGGCGAAGTTGGATCATTTATTACAGTTTGAGAAGCGCCTCTATTATTCATTATATTAAAGGTAATTACAGAGACTGTGATAATAAAAATTAAAGCGCCAAGACCAATGGCTACAAATTTTAAAATGGTAGGTAGTAAATTACCTAAACCTCCGCCTCTTTTCTTGGAAGAACCGCCGGACTCCCCTGCATCACCGCCATCAAGATCAAGATCATCACTATCAGACATTCCAAAAACCTCCCCAATATGTGATTATAACTGAAATTTTAGTAAATTTACAGTTATTCTGTTAAATTATCGGCGTTTTTTAGGTAGTTTTAAAGGTTTTATTTGAATTTACTGAAAGAAGAACTCTCGCAGAGGCGCAGAGCCGCAAAGCAAAAGTACGAAATCTTAAAATATTAATTATATATATATGTGTAATTTCAAAAATTATATTATTAATAAAAAGAATTCGGACAACAACTCTGCGTCTTTGCGTCTTTGCGAGAACTTCTTTTCTATGTAGTACTTCATTTTTTCAAATACAAACGCAGGTGGCGAATCACATCGTTGAAATCAACGGGTTTTCCAACATGTCCGTTCATGCCAGCTTCAAGGCATTTTTCGATGTCATCTTTAAAAACATTGGCGGTCATGGCAATAATGGGAATCTGCTTGCTCATATTTTCATTATTGCCTGTATCGGAAAAATTCTTGTCTGCTAGCACTTTTTCAATTTTTCTAATTTTGCGGGTTGCTTCAAGTCCGTCCATTTCGGGCATCTGTAAGTCCATAAAAATCATATCGTATTTATCAGGAGACGCGGAAAACAACCTAACAGCCGCCGCGCCGTTTTCCGCGCAGTTTATGTTTAAATTTGTAGGTTTTAAAAATTCCAATACAATTTCGCGGTTAATTTCTATGTCCTCCGCGAGTAAAATTGAATACCCCGAAAAATCATCAATAAATTCGCCATTTGCGCCGCCATTATTTTCATTACCGTTTCCTGTTTTCTGATCACTCTCGTTTTTTTCACCTCGTTTTAATCGAACAGTAAATGTAAACTTGCTGCCTTTTCCGGGTTCGGATTCTACCCAAATGTCGCCGCCCATAAGTTCTACTATACGTTTAGAAATAGGCAGCCCTAAACCTGTGCCGCCGTATTTGCGTGACGTGCTAGCGTCCGCCTGTTCAAATGACCAAAACAGCCTTTCTATCTGATCATCATCAATACCTATTCCATTATCTTTAATACTAACTGTTAGGTGACAATGATCATTTTCTACTTTGTTCAATTGCATATCCAGATTAATAGAACCTTCTTCCGGCGTAAATTTAACCGCGTTATATAAAAGATTTATTATCACCTGCGAAAGTCTTTGTTCATCGCCGATCAGTTCATCCGGTATATTTTTGTCGATATTTACCTGCAAGTTTTGCCGGCGTTCGACAATATGGAAATTACTCATATCCATAATCGCCTGCATCATTTTTCCAAATTCAAAACTTACAGGAGAAAGTTCAAGTTTGTCGGCTTCTATCTTGGACATATCAAGAACATCGTTAATTATTCCCAATAAATGTTTCGAAGCGGTTTCGATTTTATCAAACGCGTAATCTTTTTTCTCTGTATCTTTCGCGAGTTTACCGATCGCGGTCATTCCGCTTATCGCGTTTATTGGAGAGCGGATTTCATGGCTCATTGTGCTTAAAAACGCGGTTTTCGCTTTGTTTGCTTTTTTCGCGGCTTCTTCCATCGACTTGAGCATGAAACTTTCCGCCGCCAATCTATTTTGAAAGCTAAAAAATACAACAATAAAAATAATTAAAACAAGAATAATTATTAAAGTTACCTGAATAAAAAGTCGTGATACAGCGTTCATTGCAACATTTCTGTTTTGCAATGTAACAACTGACCATGAATCCGAAAATCCCGGAAGAGTTATCGGTTCATAACTCATGTAATAAATAGTATCGTTATACTCAACAATATCTAAACCGTTCTTTCCGTTCATAACTGTTGTTATTACAGATTTAAAACCATCGGAAATAATAAAATCTTCATCTTCTGTTATAACATTTCCGTCTGAACCTCTTAGCGGATTTCCGGAGGAATCCATTACAGTAGATGTGCGAATTAATGTTTTATAATTTGTAAGCGTTTCAATATATTTATTATCAGGATGGGCGATCACAACACCTTCGCCGTCGATAATAAACGAAAACATCCCTCTTTCCATATTCGCGAATTCATTAACAAGATCCTGCATATAAATAAGACTTATATCAGCGCCGAAAACATGGGTCATAACCTTCGGATCATTTTCATCATTGTACATTGGAATAAAAACAGCGGTACACGGCATACCAGTAGATATCGAAATATATGATCGGCTTACAAACGGACGTTTGGTTTCCATTATTTCCAAAAACCACCAGCGGTTACTGCGATCTCCCAATGTGCCTTCTGATCTTGAAACCTGCCAGCCATTTCCGGCGTTTGTAACATAGATAAGTTCCAAAAAATTATTTCGACGCGCGCTATTCGCGAGTATTGGAGAAATCCCGGTGTTTGGACCGCTTGCCGGCGCGTTCATCGTATATGGGTTTAAAGAAAGTTCGTAACAAAGGTTATACGCGCCGTTTATAAATGAATGGACTGTCTGCTGAATCGATATTGATACATTGTGTGTTTCATTTCTGATTTGGTTATCATACTCCTGGGTGAGTATATAAATGGTTATCAGCGGAATAACGACAAGCAAAGACGCGATTATCAAAATAGATATGATAAAAAATGGAGAAATAAGACGTTTTTTGCGATTATTCTTAATAAACACCATTTAATCATAATCGACAAGACGAAATATTTCAATGATTTAAGGCTTAAAACGAGGATTTTTGGTGTTATTATTTTATGGATTGTACAAAATACTATAAAATAATACAATGTAAAAATAACAGTCACCTACACTTAACAGCTCCAATCTTCTACATTTAGACCTTTTATTCTTGTTAAATGTTTGGTGTTGTGCGACACTAATACTGCTCCCTGCGCCAATGCGGATGCGGCTATGAGCATATCCATGTTATCAAGAGGTGTTCCTGTTTTTTCCAAAACGTTTCTTATTTCTCCGTAAATTATAGAGGAAGTATCATCAAAGGAAATTACTTTAAACATTCCAAGAACTTCTTTAAGCCAAAAATTAAGCTGTTTGGAATAATTTTTTTTTAAACCAAACATTAATTCCGCATAAGTAATTGCGCTTATACAAAATTCGTCATTACTGTGTTTTGCCGTTTTTATGCGTACTTTTTTTGGATTATCTTTCATGAAGAAACTGACAGTATCAGTATCAAACATATAAATCATAAATGTACCTTGCGTGGTTTTCCGCTTATTTCTTTGCGATTTACATCAAAATCTGGAAAAGCAGGCATATCTTTTATAAGCTGTACCCATGTTTTTTGAGGTTTTTCAAAAAGGATTATCTTGCCGTTTTCTTTTGTGATATATACTTCATCACTCGAAACACGAAATTCCTTTGGCAGCCTTATAGCTTGAGAACGTCCGTTCATAAATACTTTTGCTTTGGTCATTAAAATTACCTCCATTTATGGTATATATTAATAATATATACCAAAGTTTAAAAAGTCAAGTTGCGGCTATCATTAATTTCTTCCGTCAATCGCGTTGCAGATTTTAGAAAAATTATCAAAAAGCATGGTTTTTAACTGTTGTTTTTGTTCAAAATTAAGAGTCGCAATTTCATCTGTTCCATTATTATTACCATCATAAAATAAAAGATAAGGTTTTATGTTTAAGGCTGAAGCAATTTTTTCAATAAATTCAAGCGATGGGCATCGTGTTCCGGTTTCAATCTGACCTATATAACGATGATCTGTACCGCATATCTCAGCAAGTTTTTCCTGAGTAAGCCTTGCTTCTTTTCTATATTTTCGCAAATTTCCTGATAAAATCGCTTTTATCTCCATAAATTCTATTCTAATAGCTAGTTTTTTCTATTATACACTTGCAATTAGCTTGAATATTGTTGTATATTACTAGCATTATGCTGGTATTATTATAAATTTTATTATCAATTTATAGAAAAAAGGAGCTTTTTATTGAATTCTAAAACTCGATTCTTCGCGTTATTACTTTTTTCTTTTTCCACGACTTTATTCGCGCAATCGATAGCGCAGGAGATGGAAAACCTCCTAACGGCAAGCGAAGTTTCATACGCGCAGGCGGCTCGTTTTATACTTCGAGCCTCCGATTCTTTTACGACTTCTAATCAGGATGACGCTTTCTGGTTCGCGGCGACAAGAGGCTGGCTTCCTGAAAATACAAACCCGCAAGATTTATCCCGCCTTGACGGTATTTCTTTATTATTAATGAGAGCTTTTAATATCGAAGGCGGACTTATGTATTCCGTTACAAAAAACGCGCATTACGCCTATCGAGAACTTGTATATAAAAATATCATTCAGGGGAACACAGACCCCTTTATGATAATTTCAGGAGAACAGCTTGTCTTTTTTACAGGAAGGGTTTTGGCTTTCCGTGAAAGGGAAGACGAGGCGGCCGCCAGGTACGCGCTGGAAAGAAGGGACGCGCCCGTTGTTAAAAGACCTACACCGCTTTCACTTGATTTTGGTTTTTTAACAACTCAGCAGGCGATAGCGTTTGGCAACTTTAAAGACAGAAACGACCCGTTAGACGAACCGGAACAAAACTTTGAATACAGGTTGGGCGTAACACCGAGGTTTTTATTTATTTTGGGAAACGCCGGAACTTTTTACGCTTCAATGGGATTTACTTTTTGGTACGATGATGAATTTTTTATGATTCCCGAAGTTCTTCGAACAGAATTAAATCTTCGCTTCGGCGGATGGGGATTAAGCTTCGGACGTTTCGCGTACTCCGACCCTTTGGCGTTTATCGCCGACAGTCTTTATGACGGTTTTCAAATAACGAACAGTTCACCCGCCGGCCATTTTGGTCTTGGAGCCTGGTATACGGGAATGTTATATAAAAATAACGCCAATATAATAATGTCAGGAAGCGACAGGAATTTATTTATCCTTCCCATCGATGAGGATGATTACGCCAATACCTACTTCGCTCCGAGGCGTTTTGTCGCCGCCTTTGACTGGGAACATCCATCTGTAGGCGGTTTGGCGCAGCTTAATATGTCATTAATAGGTCAGATTGACATGAATAAAGACGAAGAAGCGAGGGTTGACAGCCAGTATTTAATTTTAAAATTAGGACTGCCTTTAAATAATTTTACTTTTGTTATCGGCAATGCTTTTGGAATGATACGTTCTTCAAACGGTTTAAGCGCCGCTTGGGCGTGTGAGTTAAGATTGCACATTCCCTTTAATGATTTAAATTCGATATTGTCGTTTACGGGACGTTTCGCCAGCGGCGGCGGAGAGGAAAGTATGTTCGAGGGATTGGGACTCGGAGCGTTTGTTCCGATAACAACAAAATATTACGGGCATATTTTTAAAACAAGTATAATTGGAATAACAACGATAGCCGTAGATTATCAGATTCGTTTTTCCGAGATATACGGATCGAACATTAACTTTACATATTTTATGAGAAACGATTTGTCGCCTGTCGATCATAACCTTGTTGTCGATTCTGAAGAGGGAAAAAAATTATTGGGAGCCGAGTTTTATACACAACATAATTTAAGCCCGTTTTCCGATTTACAGTTTGTACTTGGAGCCGGTGTTTTTGTGCCCATGTTCGGAGATAACTGGAAAGACGCTAAATCGATATGGCGTGTAGATTTAACAACGATATTCGCTTTATATTAGGGGGAAAAATGAAAAAGATATTTTTAAGTTTAATGATATTAACAGTTTCATTCGCGGCGTATTCGCAGACCGCTGTAATTCGCGAAATTACAGGTGAAGTAGAGATTAAACCCGCCGGAGCCGCTTCTTTTACGCCCGCGCGAGCCGGCAGTCAGATAGCCCGAGATACGATCATATCGACAGGTTTTAGAAGTAGCGCGGTTATAGAAATTGGAAGCAATTTAATTACCGTACGTCCTTTGACACGGCTTACGTTATCTGAAATTCAAAGTACAGCGGAAACAGAAAACGTTAATGTAAACTTGCAAGCCGGAAGAATCAGGGTTGATGTAAACCCGCCTGCCGGAACCAGGGCAAACACGACGGTACAAACACCGAGCGCTACGGCGTCCGTTCGCGGCACAGGTTTTGAAGTAGACGCTTTAAACATACAGGTTTTTAGCGGCACTGTAGGCTGGTCTGGCTCTAACGGGCTTGTGGTTCCTGTTACAAGCGGAAATTTAAACACAGTAAACGCTAAGGGCAATGTAGAAAACCCTGTAGAAATAATAACAAGCGGATTATTGCCGCGCCCGCCTGCCGGAGTAGGTGATTCGGGAGTAGATATAACGGGAACAAGTTCTAACGGAAGTCTTTCATCAAGAACAAATGTTGATGTTGAAATCGGCGTTAACTGGTAAAAAAAGGCAGCTTCTACTAAATTGGAGTTTTTATGAAAAAGTTTTTTTTAGGTTTAATTATTTTTTCGGTAATTTTTATTCTTTCTTGCGGCGGCGGCTTTGGCGGCAGTGGTGTTTCCAAAAGTGATGTAGGTATAAATGGCGGCGGCGGCAACAACGCTTCTGTAACAATAAATGTAAGCGGCGGTTCAAACGCCAATATAAGCCGCTCGGTGTTGCCGAACAATTTAAATTACACCGCGACTTTTTCAAGAAGCGGAAGGTCTTCCATAACGGCGTCATCAAACGGCGGCTCGTCAATCAAAGCGACAATCCCCGAGGGAACATATAACGTTAAAGTTGAAGCATTTGATAACGGCACTCTTTACGGTTCGGGTTCGGTGAGCGGTTTTCAGGCAAAAGCGGGACAGACAAATTCGGTTACGATACAAATGTCACAGACTACTCCTCCTGGGGGAACCTGTTCGCACACTTGGAGCGCATGGACAGCATCAACTCCTGCCACTTGTAATGCAACAGGCACTGGAACTAGAACATGTACAATTTGTGGAATTACCGATCCCAACACTACAATACCCATGATTGCACATGATTATGGTGCTTATACACAAACAACTGATCCAACCTGTACAACAGCAGGAATTCAAACAAGGACTTGTAATGTTTGTCCGGCAGTATACACTGTAACACAACCTGGAGATCCTGTGCTTGGACACAATTGGAATTGGGCAACGCATGCAATAGGCAGCGGACTTAGACAATGTCAACGCACTGGATGTACTGTTACTGCAGGTAACGGCGACACAGGTCCTGCAGGTGGAATTATTTTTTATCGTTCTGAAACAGGATTTAATCTATATCAAGGAACAGATGAAACTCTTGCCAATGACACATATACAACCGCCTACTACCTTGAAGCTTGGACTGCTAATGAAACCGACTCATGGTGGAGCAGTGCTGGATTTGATATTCCTTTGGTAGGACAATTGCACAATACAAGTAATCCGACACAGTGGATAGGTTACGGCTTAAGAAACACAAGATTAATCGTAGCTGAATTAACTACTAATGGACAAGCAAACAGAGCAGCTCAAGTAGCATCAACTACAAAGAATGGATTTAGCGACTGGTTCCTACCCAGTACTGATGAGCTTTACGCGATGTATAATGCAAAAGCAGCGGGTGTAACAGGGCTTCCACAATCAGGTA